>JASLAV010001071.1 GCA_030146905.1 Lentzea sp.
CCGTTGATGCCGAGCTTGCGGTAGGCGCTCGACAGGTGCAGCTCCACCGTGCGGCGGGTCAGGTGCAGGGTCTCGGCGATCTGCCGGTTCGTCAGCCCCTGCACCGCCATGCGCGCGACGCGGTTCTCCTGCTTGGTGAGGCCCTGCACCTGCTCGTCCTTGTCGTGCACCTCGTCACCCGCGAGCTTGGCCAGCGGGTGCGCGCGGAGGTGGCGGGCCAGTTCGAACGCCTGCCGCAGGTGCGCGGCCGCCTCGTCGGCGCGTCCCTTGCGGCGCAGGTGGTGGCCGAGCCAGTACAACGACTGGGCGTGCAGCAACCGGTGCGGTGACGCCGCGAGGAGTTGCTCGGCCTCGGCGAGGACGTCGACGTCGTCGGTGCTGATGCCGACGCTCATCAGGGCGGTTCCGACGACTCTCGTGGAACCCCACCGCTTGGCCAGGTCGAACTCCTCGTGGGCCAGCCGGGCGGCGTCGTCGCGGTTGCCCAGCGCCAGATGCGCGCGCACGGCGTGGTGGCGCCACGCGACCAGGGCGGGGTTGGGCATCTCACGCGCGGCCAGTCGCCGGCCCGCTTCCAGCAGGTCTTCCAGCGCGCCCTCCGCGTGGCAGGAGGCGAGCTTGAGGCGGCCGCGGGCGTAGATGACGTTGATGTGCTGCAACAGGTCGCCGTCCCCGGCGACGAGCGGGGCCGCCTCGTCGAACTGTCCGAGCTCTACGCACACCTCGGCGAGCTTCGCCGTGGCCAGCAGCACCGCGGGGCAGTCCCTGCCGCCGGTCTTCACCGGTGACGACAGGAACGTGTAGGCGCGGGCGAGGTCGCCTCCGCTGTGGAACTCGGTGCCGCGGGCGATCATGCTCAGCATCCCGCGGCGGAGGTGCGGGTCGTGCGAGACGCCCGCGCTGCTCAGCGAGAGCCAGTACCTGTTGCTGTGCTCCGGGTCGTCGGCGAGCACGGGCAGCAGGAGCGTGACCAGGTACGGCTCGGCGAAGAGGTCGACGTGCTCGCCGTCGAGCGCCTCCAGCGCGTGTTCGACGGCGTCGGTGGACGAGTCGCCGCCGCGGGCGTTGCCGATCGCGAGCAACGCCGACCGCACCCGCCGCAGCTTCGGGTCCTTCGGGACGTCGCGGATGAGGTCGTCGTAGTACTTGCCCGCGCAGTTCGCCATCTGCGTGTCGCGGTTCGCGGCGACGAGGTAGGTGGTGCAGACGATGTTCCAGACCAGGTCGCGGTCCTCCGGCAGGAGGCGGGCGATGACGAGGATCGCGATGGACGCCGCGAAGTAGGCGTCCGAGCCGGTGCACATCCGTTGGATCAACGACAGCGCCACGTTCGCCGCGAGGTGCGGGTCCTCGCAGCGAGCCAGCGCGTCGCGGACGCGGTCGCGGCCCTTGGCGCGGTCGGCGAGGTGTTCCACGTGGCCGAGTTCGACCTCGATCGAGAGACGGTCCTCTTCGGACAGGTGTTCGTCGAGCGCGCGTTCGAGGTGCTCGACGCCGCCGATCTCCCGCAGGAGACCGACGGCCCACGGCAAGCGGACGGACCTGGCCTTGAGGACGTGGCTGGCGACGTGGTGGGCGGGAGCGTCCGCTTCGAACAGCAGCCGGGCCGCGCGGCCGTGGGCGGCGGAACGGACCGCGACCGGCATGTCGGCGAGAATGCTGTTGCGCACGAACGGATGCCGGAACGTCAACGGGTCGGTGTCGGCGAGCACGCCGAGGCGGACGAGCGTGTCGACGGCGGGCAGCGCGTCGACACCGGTGAGCGAGGACAGCAGTTCGAGTCCCGCGTCTCCGCCCAGCACCGCGGCGGAGCGGGCGACCTCGGCGGCACCGGCGTACTCGCGCAGCCGCATGCCGATCATCTCGCCGACGGCGGCCGACCCCTCTCCTTCCTCGCGGAGCAGGGCGTGCAGCAGGTAGGGGTTGCCGCCGGTGAGCTCGTGGCACCGCCGCGGGTCGCGGCCGGTCAGCTGCGTGATGGCGTCGACGCCGAGTCCGTCCAGGTCGATGCGCAACGGGTGGGCACCCGTGATCTCGGGCAGCGTCACCTCGTCCGTGGCCAGATAGCCCTGCGAGGCGCCGAGCGCGATGACGACCGGCATGTCCTGCAACCGCGGCCGCAGGTAGGCGAGCGCGCGCTTGGAGAACGTGTCGGCGACCTGCACGTCGTCGATGACCAGGAGGATCGGGCTTTCGCTCGCGGAGCCGGCGGCGCGCGTGTACAGCTCTTCGAGGTCGTGTTCGCCGGCGAGACATGGTGCGAGCTGGCGCACCACCGCACCGGGGAGGTGGCTTTCCAGGCGCGCGCTCTTGGCCAGGCGGACGGCGAACCCGCGTTCACGGGCTTCCGCGGCGAACGCGTCGAGCAGCGCCGTCTTGCCGATGCCGAACCCGCCGGTCACGACCACGCAGGAACCGGTTCCCGCGAGCGCGTCGTCCAGCAGGCGCCGGAGAGCCGAGAGCTCCGCGTCCCGGCCGAGCAGTGGAGATGTCACTTCTGTCCACTCCTGCCTTCGGTACCGAGAGGACCGCAGGTCGAAGACTCCGGTCTTCCTTCGGTGCCGACCGTAGAGACCTGGGCTTCGTCGTCGGGCAAACTTACCCACAGGTAACGGTCAACGGAACTGCGAGCTGTTCGCAGTGGTGGAGCGGGTACGAGCGATGATCTTCGCCAGGCTGGTGCGCGGGTGGTTCCGCCTCGCCTGCCTGCTCGCCCGCCCGATCCGGGACTCAGACACGCCCGAGCAGCGGGAACGGCTCGGCGTGAGCGGATTCCGCGCGTATGAGGGTGCCGAGCTCCGCGGGGTTGTCGACGTGCGAGGACAGCGACTCCACGACCGACAGCACCGCGGCGATGGCCACGACGACGCCTGCCGCCACCACCAGGACGCTGCGCGTGATGCGGCGCGGTGGCCGGGCACTGTTGCGCAGCACCGGCCGCAACGCCGGCGCGAACGCGCCGAAGTCGGCCGCGTCGCGCCGGCAGCTCTCGCACCCGGCTAGGTGCCGGGAGAAGATCACGTGCTGGGCGGGGTCGAACACCCCGAGCACATACGCCGCGACATCACCGCACGAGCCCTCTTCGCCCGCGCGGTTTTCGCCGTCCGCGCCCGCTTCCGGGTGGTCGTGATGTGGTTGACGGGTCACCATCACGCTAGCTCCTGTCCTGCAGCGCCCGGCGGATCGTGTGCATCGCCTTGTACAGCCGGGACTTGACGGTTCCTTCCGGCACTCCGAGAACTGACGCCGCCTCTCTCACCGTTCGCCCCATGACATGTGTTTCATAAATAGCTGAGCGATGCTCATCACTCAGTTGGCGTACAACATCCGTAATGACCATCACGGAAAGTGTTTCTTCGGTGCCGTCCGGAGATTCGGCGATGTCCGGACGGAGCAATTCGACTTCCTGCGGGCGTGCCTGTCGACTGCGCCATCCGTCGATCACAATGCGACGAGCGACAGTACAAAGCCAGCCGCGCAACATCCCCGGTTCGCGAACGAGATGCGCGGAGTTCTGCCAGGCCCTGATCAACGTCTCCTGAACGACGTCTTCCGTCCACTGGCGGTCGTAGTCGGTGAGGCACAGGACCTGCGAGAACAACGTTTTCCGAAACTGTCCGTAGAGCAGCGTGAGCAATTCATCGTCCTGACGGGCCCGTGCGACGTCGCCCTCATCACCCATGAAGCTCGCGACCTCCCCAGGTATCGGCGACGTGTTCGCTTCGGGCGGCAGACCTAGCGACTCGGTGGCCGAGCGTGGAATCCCGCAGAGCCTACCCCGCGAACGCGAAATCTTCTCGGGTACGTAAATCGACCACGAATGGTTCGCGGACACCTATGTGATCCACGTCACCCAACGATCTGCCCATCCTCCGTGAACCCCGATCCCACCTGCGCGTATCACCTTCGAAGGCAGCTCGATCACGGGAGGGAACGGGCACTATGCGTTACCGGTTGGGCACACTGGGGCAGCACACAGCGCTGTTCGTCACGCTGGCAGTCGTATTCCTGGGGGCTTTTGCCGGAGCGGTCCCAGTAAATGCGCAGTCGGCTGAAGTGCAACCACAGGACCGCTCTTTCCTGGTTTCCCTGCGCCAGGCGAACTCCTGGCTCGTACCGGTGAGCAAAGAGGTTCCGGCCCGCACGACCAATGCGGGGATCGGCAATGCCGGACGAGACGTCTTCGAGGGACATTCGCGCCTCGACGTCGATCTGTTCAAGTTCGCCGGTGATCTCGGTGTCGTACTGCCGAACGACACCAGCGGTGAACACCAGGCGCTCATCAACGAGATGGCCGAACGCACCGGTGACAACCACGACCGCGCCTACGCGACGATCGTCCGCCAGGCCCAGGGCGGCCTTCTCGTGATGGCCACGCGAACACGAGCCACGACTCAGAACACCACAATTCGAACGCTGTCCCACCAGACGGTGCAAATGCTGATCCGCACGATGACGATTCTGGAGAACACCGGCCTCGTCGACCCGTCCGCACTCGAACTGGTCGCCGCCAAGGCACAGGTGAACGCCGTCCGCGTCATCGGCCAGAACGTCGAACCGTCGGACCGGGAACTGCTCGTGCTGCTCTCCCGGCATTCGCTCTGGCAGAAACCGGCCAGCCGCGAGAGCTCCGACCGGGCGCGTGACGCGAAGGTCCGCAAGGTCGCGGGCCAGCTCGCCGCCGAGCACACGCAGCTCGCGCAGACGGTCGCGGAGGCCGCGAGGCAGATCGGCGTGGACCTGCCGGCCGAACCGACCACCGAGCAGAAGTCGTGGGCGAACGCCATCTCGTCCAGCTCGGGCGAGGAGCTCGACCGCATGTACGCGAACCTGTCGCGCGCCGCCAACGGCTCCCTCATCGTCCAGGTGGCCCAGACCCGCGCAACGACCAGGAACGTCCCCGCCCGCGTCGCCGCGCAGACCGGCCTGACCCTCCTGCTCAAGCACATGCTGCTGTTGGAAGGCACCGGCCTGGTGAAGGCCAGCTCACTGCAGATGGCCGACATCCCGTCCAACGCCCAGACGAAGTCGAACCCCAGCCCGCCTGCCCAGCCCGACGACACCCCCGTGAACGTCGCCTTCCTCACCGGCATCGCCGTCCTGGTCGTCGCCGCGGCCGGAGCGCTCTGGCTCGTCCGCGCCATCGGCCACCACGGTGAACACCGCCGCTGACCGGCTCTTGCAACAGGTCTTTTGCGGACGAAGTCCAAAGAGTCATTGCTAAAGGCCAGGTCAGCGCGATGTCGGGTTGACATAACGACGGTGAAAGGTGCTGACGGGCTAGGCGGGCGTCGAGGTGTCCACGCGTTCGACGACGTGCGCCTCGGTGGGGTCGACAGCCTCCCACTTGCCGACGAGGCGGTCGATCACGGTGCCCGGCACGGGTTCCGGGCGGGCGCGGTTGCGCGCGTGGATCACGTTCTTCGGGGCTTCGAGACCGACGAGGGTGACCCGTGCGCGGTAGTCCGCGGCGAGCCCGATGCAGCGGTCGCGCAGCTGCCGGGAGATGTTGGTCGCGTTCCAGACGAACCGCTCCCCCGCCCTCAGCAACGTCCGGGCTTCCTCGAACGCCGCGGCCGCGACCGCGCGCTGATCGCCGTCGGGGGCGATGCCGAGCCGGGAGCGCACCGCGTCGAGGCTCACCACCGGCCAGCCCGGCCGGTGTGCGGCGATCCAGTGGTCCTTGCCGACACCGGGCAGGCCGGACAGCACCGTCACCTCGACGCGCGTGTCGTCGTAGGCGGCGTAGAACGGGTCGCGGCCGGGCGTGCGGAAGTACTGGAAGCGGGCATGGTCGGACGCGAAGGCACGCGGCCGGTCCAGGCAGTCGCGTTCGCGGCAGTACTCCTCGAACAGCGCGATGTTCTCCAGCACCTGCTCGGCGTCGCCGCAGATCCGGCCGAGGATGTCGGCGCGGGCCAGTGTCGCCAGGTCGTCGTTGCGCGCGAGCAGGCTCACCCGGAACGCGATCTGGTCGAGGTCGGGGCGTTCCAGCGCCCAGAACGGCACCTGGTGGTGGCGCACCAGCGCGGCGACGTGCTCGCGCCACTCGATCGGGCGACCCATCTCCCACAGCAGCTTGCGCACCAGCAGGTCTCCGGCGCGGGAGTGGCCGTGCGCGGTGATGCGGCCGTCGTCGACCTGCGTACGGAACGGCTTGGCCACGTCGTGCATCAGCACCGTCGCGAACAACCGCACCCGGTCCGCTTCCGGGCGGGCCCGCCATTCCGGCAGCGCGGCCAGCGCCTCGCAAGCCATGCGCGTGTGCACGGAGACGTCGCCTTCCGCGTGGTGCACCGGATCCTGCGGCACGCCTTCCATGGCGCGCACCCACGGGAACGCCGAGCGCACGGCGTCCCAGTCCAGGGTCCATTGTGGAGCGGACGGGCAGAGTGACTCAAACACCCGGCACCACCCTGTTCGGCAGGATCGGGCGGTCCTGCCAGTGGCTGCCCGAGTCCAGCACCGCCGTGACGAACGTCGGACGCACCCACTTGTAGCGTTCGACCGTGCGCCCGTCCTGCTCCACCTTGATGTAGAGGCCTTCCATGTCGTCGTCCGAATCCGTTTCCGCGACAACGACATCCGGGTCCTGACCCGCCGCGCACGCCGCCTCGACCAGCACGTCGCGCCACCGGGGAGTGCGGCAGGTGGACGGGCCGACCAGCGCGGTCAGGTCCTTCAGCTTCCGCAGCGGCCCCTCGTGCAGCACCGGCACCGACACCACCGGTGTGCCGGAAAGGAGCCGGCGGCGTTCCGGTGTGGACAGGAACTCGCCGGTCTCGCGGTCGAGCACGTCGAACTCGCAGAAGTGGTGCGGCAGCGCGTCGTAGAACACGGTGTGCTTGGCGTACAACCATTCCCCGTAGAGCACGAACCGCGTGCCGAGCCTCTCCCACAGCACGCCCTGGTGCGTCGCGGCCCATGCCTTCAGCGGCGCGAACTGCCGTTCACGAGGACCGCCGGTGAGGAAATGGCCGCGTGACTGCAGCTTCAGCGCACCGGTGGAGTCGAAGCTGATGCCCGCGTTGGCGCCGTCGAGCTTCTCCTCGACGACGAGGTGCCGCCCCGCGATCGCGCGGAACGGCACCTGGTCGAGGTCTTCGTCGCCCGGTTGCAGGCGCGAGCCCTCGAGGTGCGGCGTTCGCGGGTACTTGCGCAACATGCCCGGATTTGTAACCCGTGCGGGTGGTCTTCCGCGAACGGATTACGCCTGGCCGACGAACGCCGCCTTGTCGGAGTTGAAGGTCGGCTCGAACACGATCTGCATCTCACCGGGCTGCGCGCCGACCGAGTACGCGACGTCGAAGGTGTAGGTCTTGCCCGGCAGCACGGTCGCCGAGTCGAACGTGCTGTCGCACCCGCCGCTGCTGTCGAAGACCTTCGCGGCCTTCTGCCCGTTGAACTGCGCGTCGTCGCCCAGCGACAGCAACGCGGTCTCGAACGCGGCGCTCGTGCCGTTGGTGACGGTGACCTTGAACCTCACCGCGCGGGCGATGTTCGGCGGTGCCGCGTACGGGCCGGGCGTGCACGCGGCCGGCGCGGCGACGTCGACCGAGAGGCCGTTCGCCCACGTGTACCGCTTGCCCCAGGTGGGAGCCTCTGCGGTCGCGTTCTGCTTCGGGGTCTCACCGGCGACGCCGACCTGGCCCTGGTTCGTGGTGCCGTCGAAGATCTTGTCGAGTTCCTCGGCCGCGGACTGCTGCGCCAGCACGGTGAACGTGATCGCCGCGACGCAGAGGACGACACCGATGGCCGCGAGGACCTTGCGCGTGCCGAACAACGCGATGACGCCGAGCACGACACCGATGAACGCGGCGATCGCGGTGAGGTTGTTGAGGAAGATGACCCACGAGCAGACGACACCGACGATTCCGAGGATGACCGCGGTCCAGGCGAGCGCACCGAATCTCGTCGGCTTCCGCGGCGCGACCGGGGGCGGGGTGTCGACGTACTGCGTCGGAAAGGTCATCAAGGCTCCTGGTGGTTGCGATGTGTGACCACGACGTCGATCAGTCCGCTCCATCCGTTAGCTCGGGTTCAAACAGTCACTCGATCGAGTTGCCACCGGCAAGTCAGACGACTTCCGCAGGTAGCGAGACGACTACGATCCGTACAGGATTGGTGTTGGATGCCGTCCCTGAAAGGAACTTCGCACATGGCACGACGACTCGTCGGACCCCTGCTCGCGGCGATCGCCGCGCTCGGCATGTCGACGGCACCCGCCCAGGCCGCCGTCGACTTCACCGGCGTCGTGGCTCTCAACAACTGCTCGGGCTCGCTCGTCCGCATGCCGGACTCCGCCCCCGCGGACAAGGCGCTGGTGCTCACGAACGGGCACTGCGTCGAGCTCATGAAGCCCGGTCAGGTGATCGTCGACCGGACGGTGTCGCGCAGCTTCAGCCTGCTGGGCGCCTCCGGCTCCAAGATCGCGACACTGACGGGCACCAAGCTCCTCTACGCGACGATGACCGGTACCGACGCCGCGCTCTACCAGCTCGACACGACCTACGGTCAGATCCAGGAGAAGCACGGCAGCCGTGCGCTGGAGCTGTCGGCCTCGCACCCCGTGGCCAAGACGGAGATCCGCATCGTCTCCGGCTACTGGAAGCGGATCTACTCCTGCCAGATCGACGGTTTCGTGCACCAGCTCAAGGAAGCCGACTGGACCTGGCGCGACTCGCTGCGCTACACGCCGTCGTGCAACACCGTCGGCGGCACGTCGGGTTCGCCGATCATCGACAACGCGAGCGGCAAGGTCGTCGCCGTCAACAACACCGGCAACGAGAGCGGCGGCCGCTGCACGATGAACAACCCGTGCGAGGTCGACGCCGACGGCGGCGTCACCGTCCGCAAGGGCATCAACTACGGCCAGCAGACGTTCGGCTTCGTCTCCTGCTTCGGTCCCGGCACGACGCTGAACCTGTCGCTGCCCGGCTGCGAGGTCGCGAAACCCTAGCCCCGGCAACGGGAGGAAGCCGGGACGCTCGCGTCCCGGCTTCCTCCCGTTCTCCCCCTAGCGCGAGGCGCGAACGATCAGGTCGGCCACGGCCTCCGGGTTCGACACCGCCACCGAGTGCGAGGCGTCGCGGACCTCGACGACCGCACGGGCGTGAGCGCGCTCGGCCATCCACTTCTGGGCGGCGATCGGGATGTTCTTGTCCTTGCCCGCG
>JASLAV010001081.1 GCA_030146905.1 Lentzea sp.
GCCGCGTAGGCCTCGTACTCCTCCCGCGCCCGCTCCCGGGCCCGCGCCTGCTCCTGCACGTAGGCGTCCCACCCGCCGCCGAACACCGTGATGCCGTGGCTGAACTCGTCCAGCTCGGCGATGGCGGTGGTGGTGCGGGCCAGGAACTCGCGGTCGTGGCTGACCAGGACCATCCCGGCACGGCTGCGCAGCACGTGCGACTCCAGGACCTCCAGCCCGGCCAGGTCCAGGTCGGTGGTCGGCTCGTCGAGCAGCAGCACGTCGGCCGTCGTCAGCAGCACGGCCGCCAGCCGCAGCCGCGCCGACTGCCCGCCGGACAGCTCGCCCGACCCGCGCTCGTCCAGCAACGTCGCGGGCAGCCCGAGCCGTTCGCACACCTCGTCGGCGCGTTCCGCGAAGTCCGCCGCGCCGGACGCGGTCCACCGGTCGAACGCCCGCGCGTAGGCGTCCTCGGCCCCGGCCGCGCCCTCGCTCAGCGCCTTGGTCGCCGCCTCGAACGAGCGCTGCGCCGCGGCCACCCCCGTGCGACGGGCCAGGTGGTCGCGCAACGACTCGCCCGGCCGGATCTCCGCCTCCTGGGTGAGGTGCGCGACGACGCCGGCAACGGTCACCACGCCGGAGTCCGGGGTCAGCTCACCGGCCAGCACCCGCAGCAACGTCGACTTGCCGACCCCGTTCGGCGCGACCAGACCTAGGCGTTCACCTGCGGGAACAACGAGATCCACCTCCGAGAGCACGGTCCGCGGACCGAACGACAGCGTGACGTTCCTGGCTGTCAACACCACCCGATCGTGACACGCCCGCCGGCCGTCGACACGCGAGTTTCCGCCGCCGCGCGGCGGCACGACGAGGCCCCGCCACCCGGCGGTACGACCGGGAGGCGGGGCCTCGTCTGTTCCCGAACTGACTGCCGCTCCCACCACGAAGCGACGGGTCTTAGGTTAGCCTAACTTCACCGGCCACACCAGTCCTGCGCACGAGGCCGCGGGCGACGAGTTCCACGACCACCGCGATGGCCACCGCCTCGACCGCCAGCAGCCCCAGCAGCACGACGAGCTGCAACGCGCCCGCCTGCCACACCGGCGCGCCGCCGAGCAGCATCCCGACGAACGCGCCGGGCAGCGTCACCAGACCGACCGTCCGCGTCTGGTCCAAAGCCGGGATCAACGCCTCGGCGGCCGGCCGCCGCACCAGCTCGCGCACCGCCACCGGCTCGGTGAACCCCAGCGCCAACGCCGCCTCGAACTCGCCGTGCCGGTCCCGCAACGTGTCCAGCGCCCGCCGCACGGACAACGTGGTGGCGGTCATCGCCCCACCGATCAGGATCCCCCCGACCGGCACCAGCGCGATCCCCTCCAACGGCACCAGACCGCTCACCACCAGCGCCACGAGAGCGGGCACCGTCCCGCCGAGGATCGCCGCGCCCACCCACACGCCACGCCGCCCGGTCTTCGTGCGGGCCGCCGACGTCCCCGTCGCCACACCCGCCATCAGCACCAGGAACGCCCCCGTCAGCGGCAACGACGCCAGCACCACCGCGATCACCGCCGACACGGCGGCCAACTGCGCGGTCGCCCGCACGGCCGCCCGGACCACGGGCCGGGGCGACGCCAACCGCGCCCACCACACCACGGAGCCCGCGACGGCGGTGAAGATCAGGCAGACGACGAGCAGCCGGACCCAGTCCGTTGCGATGACCACGCGCCCATTGTCCGGTCGTCGTCGGACGCGGGCCGGCCGATCGCGGTCAGACGCGGGCGCGTCGGCGCAGGCCCAGGCGGTGCGCCGGCAGCTTCAGACCACCGCGCCGGGCCAGCACGATCCCGCCCACCACGGCCGCCAGGATCGACACCACGCCACCGACGACCAGCGGCGCCCGCGCGGTGAAGTGCTCGGCCAGCCAGCCCATCACCGGGCCGCCCACCGGGTTCCCGCCCAGGAACACCAGCATGTACAGGCCCATGACCCGGCCGCGCATGTCGGGCGACACGCCCAGCTGCACGGTCGCGTTGGCGGTCGTCGTGAACGTCATCATGGCGATGCCCACGGGGATCAGCGCCAACCCGGCCAGCCACATCGTGGGCATCAGGCCGACCACGACCTCCAGCACGCCGAACGCCAGCGCGCCCAGGATCAGCAGCCTCAGCCGGGGCTTGCCGCGAGCGCTCCGCTTGGCGGCCAGCGCCGCGCCGGTCAGCGTGCCGACCGCGAGCAACGTGGACAGCAGGCCGTAGGCGGACGCGTCGCCGCCGAACGTGTTGCGCGCCAGCACGGCCAGCGTGACGTAGAAGTTCAGCCCGAACGTGCTGATGAAGAACACCAGGAACAGCAGGATCACCAGGTCCGGCCGCCCGCGCACGTACCGCAGGCCTTCCCGCAGCTGGCCCTTCTCCCGCGGCACGGGGTCGCCGCGGTGCAGTTCCGCGGCCCGCATCAGCAGCAGCCCGCCGATCACGCCGAGGAAGCTGACCGCGTTGATCAGGAACACCCAGCCGGTGCCCACGAAGATGATCATCACGCCGGCCACGGCCGGTCCGACCATCCGGGCCAGGTTGAACGTCATCGCGTTCAACGCCACCGCGTTGGTGAGCTGGTCGCGGCCGACCATCTCGACCACGAAGCTCTGCCGCACCGGCGTCTCCACCGCGGACACCGCGCCCAGCAGCAGGCACAGCAGGTAGACGTGCCACAGCTGCGCCACGCCGGTCACGTCGAGCAGGCCCAACGTCAGCGCGCAGAGCCCGAGACCGGTCTCCAGCACGAGCAGCAGCTTGCGCTTGTCCATCCGGTCGGCGAGCACGCCCGCCCACAGCGACAGGAACAACGTGGGCGCGAACTGGAGCGCCGCCGCGATGCCGAGGGCTACGGGCGAGCCGTCGGACAGCTCCAGCACCAGCCAGTCCTGCGCGACGCGCTGCATCCACAGCCCGACGAGCGAGACGACCTGGCCGGAGGCGTAGAGGCGGTAGTTGCGCACGCGGAGCGAACCGAACATGCGCTTGCGCGGCGGGGGTGCGGCTGGGTTGCGTTCGACCTGGTCCGTCTCTGCCCCACCCGCGTACGCCGGCACTTCGTTACTGCCCCGCCATCCTGTCGATTATCTCGGCGGCGCGCGACAGCACGCCCCGGTCCTCCGGTGTCAGCTCGGCCAGCCGCTTGTCCAGCCAGGCCTCCCGCGCGGACACCTCTTCGTTGATGTAGCTCAGCCCCGTCTCGCTCAGCTCCACGATGGCCTGCCGGCCGTCGGTGGGGTGGGGGCGGCGCGTGGCGAACCCGTACTCCTCCAGAGCCGCTATCACCCTGGTCATGGACGGTGGCTGGACGCCTTCCCTGGCGGCCAGCTCGCCCGGCGTCAGGGGTCCGCACTTGTGCAGCGTCGACAGCGCGGACACCTGGGTGAGCGAGATCGCGGAGTTCACCCGCTGCGCGCGGAGCCTGCGGTTGAGCCGGACCACGGCCAGTCGCAGCCGACTCGCCAGTCCCGCTTCAGCCTCGGTCTCCACCACGTAGTTAGCATACCTCACGATCTCGCCACCCGTCCCCGTGGAGTTGCCCGTCTCAGCCCGCGAGCGCGGCCTGGATCGGTCCCATCGCGAAGTAGACGACGAACGCGGCCGCCACGACCCACATCAGCGGGTGGACACTGCGCGCACGACCGGTGAGCGCCCGCAGCACCACGTAGCTGACGAAGCCCGCGCCGATGCCGTTCGCGATCGAGTACGTGAACGGCATGATCACGATGGTGAGGAACGCGGGCAGGCCCACGGAGAAGTCCGCGAAGTCGATCTCCTTGATCTGCATGATCATCAACGC
>JASLAV010001200.1 GCA_030146905.1 Lentzea sp.
GGACGACCAAGGCGCGGCGTTGGGCAAGCGACAGGCCACCGGTGTCGCCCTCGAACAACGCGAGCGTCGTCCCCTCCCTGTCGTCGGCGTCGGCGAACGCGTCGTCGAGGTCTCCGGTGAAGTCCTCGTCATCGGCGTCGCCGGCGACGCTGTCCGCGAACAGAGACTCGTCTTCGTGCTGGATGTCAGTCATCGGCGGCTCCTTCGAGGCTGACGTCCTTGAGCGTGGCCACTTCGGCGGCGGTGAGGGTCACTGTGGGGACGAGGAAGTCCCGGCGCTCGCCGTCGGGGCGGATGGCTTCGAAGACCTCGGTTCCTGTGCCGTCTCGAAGCGCGTCGACGCGTGATGCGAGGTGGAGCAGACCAAGGATCTCGACCGGGCGACGCAGTCCGACGGGCAGCCTGTTGAACAAGCGGCCGATCGTGTCGATGTCCCCTCGCGTGAAAGCCTCGACGAGTGCCATGCGCAGCTCGTCCAGGGACGGGCCGCCCCGCATCCGCAGCTCCTCGATGGTCGGCGGGTCCGGACTGTCGTCCTCGACCTCCTCGAGCGGCGGTGGTGGCGCGGCCGAGGCCGGATCCCAGAACCGTTCCCGGAAGTGGCCGACCTTCAGCGTCGGAGGGAGCAGGTCGAGCGGGACGGTGGTGCGCGGCCCGGCCGTCTCCATCCACGTCGCCAACTCTCGCCCGAGAGCACGCAGCACGCGGTCGAGTTCGCGTTCCTGTAGCGCGTCGTGGTTGACGATGTGCTCCTTCAACGTGGCGGTGAGCCGTCGACGCTGCGCGAGCACGTCCTTCATACCCTGACGGATGACCGCGACCGCGCCACGGATCTCGTGTACGTCCCGGGCGTCGAGCACCGCAGCTGCCGGATGGTCCAGGATGACCTGGACGTTCTCCCGCAGCTCCAGCAGGAGCGCGTCGTCGCGCAACAGGACGAAGGCCCCGTCGAACGCGCGCCCTTCCGGAGTGCCCTTCACGAGTTCGTCCTGCTTGGCCAGGTACTCGTCGAGCACGTCGACGACCGCACGCTCCTCGTCGCGGAGATCTCGGAGGATCTTGCGGTGCATGTCGAGCACCGACTCCTCGACCCGCTTGAAGTCCGAGGGCAGCTGGCCGATCAAGTCGATGAGGTTGGTGTAGCCGTCGAGCATCCGTTCATCGGACGCCGCGGTAACCGCGCCGCCCGCCGCGAGGCGGTCACGTTCGGCCTCCAACTCCCGGATCTGCGCGGTGAGCCGGTCGATGCGGGCCTGTGCGTCGGGTGAGGCCTCCAGCGCCCATCTGCGGACCGTGTCCAGGATCGTGGTCAACCTCGACTCCGACACGAGCACGCGGTCGCGGGACAGGTTCTGCGCCAGGTCAAGCGCCTCCAGCGCCGATGAGGTGAGCGAGTAGACGATGCTGTTGTCGGGAGCGTTGTCCCGGAACAGCCACTGGTCGCCGACCCACTGGTTGCACAGCGCGCGACCATTCGCGTTCAGGGGCACTTCGACCCCTTCCCGCTGCAACTCGGAAAGGAACGTGTCGACCTGGACGTGAAGCCGGTCGGCCTGGATCGATCGCCGATCACGGGAGAAGGAGCAACGGAAGACCGCAACCCGGAATGCCGCCCACTTCCCGTCCAAGAGCCGCAGCGTCGGACGGTGAAGGGCATCCTGCACACGCGCCAGTTCGCCGACGATCTCGCTCAACCGCACCTCCCCTAAGCCGCACGTCCGGCCGTGGGCCGATAGGTCCGCACCGCCGTTCCGTTCCAGCTGATCGGCTCAGAAGTGCACCACCGTTTGGCCGAAGCCACAGCCAGAAGATCGGAAGACTCCTACCCATCGTTACCTGAACGCCTCTCGGTGCAACGATCGGCGATGCATGACAGTCGCCCAGCCTGTTCACCCCGCCAACCACTTGCGCAGCACGACGAGTGTCGCCCGAGTCGCTGCCGCGATACTCGCGGCGGGACAAGTCTCACCGTCGTACGGACATGGCTGACAGGCGTTGACGCGGTCGCCCCTTCGCAATGGCGGGACACGATCACGCTCGGCAACTGACCGATCGCCACATCGCAGGTCGCCGTGCAGACGGCAGCAGCACCGGATCAGGCGAGCAATCCTCGCGTTTCATCTTCGATCATCGCGTCGCGTTCGGCGGCGGTGAGCCAGGTCGCCGTGCTACCGCTCGGCGTAGAGTTGATCATCAGGATGTCGTCGAAATGAACAGCGACATCACGCATGTGGCTGATCACTGCCACTAGACGCCCGCCACGGGCCTGTTTCGTGAGGGTGTCCAGCGCTTCGCCGAGGATGTTGGCGTCAAGGGTACCGAAGCCCTCATCCAAGAACAGCGCCTCAACCCGTGCCCCACCGCGTGAGGTGAGCTCGACCATGGCGAGTGCCAATGCGAGGCTGGCCAGGAACGTCTCACCCCCGGACAGCGTCTTGACCTCGCGGGGTTGTCCGGTGTGGCCGTCGACGATACGGAGGTCTGCGGCGAAACCGAACCTGTACCGGGTCATGGATTGCAAGAGCTTGGAGGCTACTGCCAGGAGGGTGCGTTGCCGCCGGTTGACGACGGCCGCGACGAACTGGCCGTCGGAGAGGAGCGTCTGGACGTCGCGCAGGCTGTCCAGCACCGGTTT
>JASLAV010001223.1 GCA_030146905.1 Lentzea sp.
GCCGCACCGTAGTCCTTCCGGACCAGGTGCAGGCAGAGATCGATACCGGCAGACGTGCCGGCGGAGGTGAGAACAGCCCCCTCGTCGACGAAGAGCACGTCACGATCGACGATGACGTCGGGATGCTCTCGTGCGAGACGCTCAGTGTGGATCCAGTGCGTTGTCGCTCGACGCTGCCCGAGCAATCCTGCCTGGGCAAGGGCGAAAGCGCCCACGCAGAGCGACACCACACGCTTCGATCGTTGCAGGCAGTCCTGAAGCGCGTCGCCGACACGCGACGGGAGGCCCTGCTCGAAGGCGTACGCGGGCACGATCACCGTGTCCGCGTACATCAAGTCCGTCAGCGTGCCAGCCCCCGACAGGCGCAGGCCGCTGTCCGTGATGACGCCGGCTTGGGTCGGTGTCACCACGGACAGCTCGTACAGGTCGTCGAGGGACCCGAAAATCGTGAGCGGCATGCCGAACTCGAATGCCAGAACTCCCTCGAGGGCGAGCAACGTGACGCGGTGACCGGTCATGCCGGGAAACTACCGCAATGCAACGAAATGCCACTCCACGGACCCACGACCGGCAGATGCACCTTCTCCTCGGTTCGCGTCGTTCTCAGTCTCCCCACCGGGCCGCTATGTTCCGGTCGTGGCCCATGTTCTCGGTCGTGAGGAGATAGAGGGCCAGCGAGGCGAGCGGGGCCTTGGCCGGGTTGGCTTTCGCCTGCCCGACAATGGCTGCATGCATCGATGACGCCGTGCGCAGACGCGGGAAACGGCTGTGCAGGTCGGCTGCCATCTCATCGGTGACGAAGTCCGAGTCCGCGCCGAAGTCGACGCCCGTTGCCACGGCCGTGAGGCGGCACAACAGGTTGCGGCGGTGCGCGATGCCGGTAGAGGTGTTGAGAGCGATGGCGTCCCAGATCCGGTCGATCGAGGTCTGGTCCACTCCTTGGCGCTGCAGGAACTCCCCGGCCAGATCGGCGCTGGCGACCTCGAACCGGTCGGGTTGCCGTTCTCCCGCGGGACCGAGCCCGACATCGTGCAGTGTCACCGCGTAGAAGACTTCCAGAGGTCGATAGTCGTCATGGCTTCGCATGTGCCACTGGTCGACGAGAAGTTCGGCGTACACGTACGAGCGGATGCAGTGGTTGGCCACCGGCTCGGCGACCGCGGATCGCAGGAAATCAAGGGTTTCCGCGGCGTGAGGCTCGGACAACAGTGTCGGGATCCGGATCATGACAACGACTCTGCAGAGGCGGAGGGACGACCACCAGGTCCTGAAATGCCGATTTCCGCACCATTGTTGCCACGGACGAGAGCATGGCGATCACCCCGCGACCGCTCCGCTGACAAGGATGTGGTTCTGGGGCCGCAGTGGCAGAAGACTGTCGCAGAGCGACAAGCCTGCCCTGCCAGCGGTGACGGTCGGCATTGTGCCTGCCGACAACTCCATCCATACAGGTTGAAGCTGTGCGTACCGAAGGGTCGAGGAGCTGCTGGGCGCGGCCGCAGTTCGTAGCGCCTTCGGCTGACACGGCATGATGACCGGCTGTGCCACTCCGACTGGCGTTGAGGTCCCCCGATAACTCGGAGGGTTTGATCCTCCCCCAGTTGTTCGGAGTCGAGTTGCTGGATGACCGCTTGTCTCAGTAGCCCGGAGGGCAACTCACGATGCCCGAGCGGTACCCACCCGAGTTCCGTCGCAAGATCCTCGACCTGGTCGCATCCGGCCGCCGCGCCGCTGAACTGCTCAAGGAGGGCAGCGCCCCAAAAGACGGTACGAGGCGGTCACGGTGATCGCCTCCGAGGGCCGGTCGATCCAACTCGCCTGCCGCGTGCTCGGGGTGTCCGAGTCCGGCTACTACGACTGGCGATGCGCATGCCGGTGTCTTTCTGGCCGCGGATGCGGTCTTCGGCGCGGCCGCGCTGGCGGTGCGGGATCTCCAGGTCTGCCAGGGCCCAGCCGGGTCCGTGGTGTTGGTGGAGAAGCAGGTGATGCGCCATCCGTCGCGGTCGGTCAGGCGTAGTGCGGGTTTTCGCGGCAGGCGAGCACCCGCATCCCCGGCGGCCGGTCCTGCGGGCCGGGCCTGCTCGCCCGCATCGGTGCGGACATCCAGGCGGTGAGCTCGGCGACCTGGGCGCCCTCGCGGGGGTTGCCGTCGCCGTCGATCGCCGCGCGCCAGGCCTGGGCCGGGATCGTGTCGATCGCGGTTTCGACCATCCCGTGCGCGGAGAACTCGACCGAGAACTCCAGCCCCAGGCCGGTCAGACAAGCCGGCAGCGCCTTGGAACATCCGCCGGAGCCTGTGCGAATCAGTACCTGGCCTCGCTCGGCGTCGGATAACTGGGCCAGGGCCAGATCGACTGCCTCGACGTGGTCGCGGACGTTGAAGGGTGAGGGGTTGCCCGGCCGCATTGGGGCGAGCAGGGGTTTCTCCGGTGCCGTGCTCGCCGTGGTCGACGAAGGCGCACATCGGGGCGAACCCGAACGCGGACGGTGGCGAGATCGGCCAGGCAGTCCCCGCCCAGCGCGACCGCGGTCGCGACATCGGCCAGGATCAAGAACCACACGGGCCTGCGCTGCGCTTCACCTGCGAAGTGCCTTCCTGCTCGGTGCATCCGATGTCTTCGCAAACACCAGTTTTCCTTACAGGACAGGCACTTTCGCGCATTCAGGACCGTGTCACCTCAGAGCACGCGAAATTCCGAGGCTAGTCGGTGTAGGGAGCAGCTCTCATCAAGTCCTCCACCGTGGGAACGGCGAAGCCGGGGATGTGTCGTCGCCCGACTTCTGCGAACGGGTGAACCGTGTAGGCATACGGCTTGCGGCGGCACATCTCCACCATGGTGTCGATGGCGTTCTGCTTGAAGCCGATGCGGGGGTAGGCCTCCAGGACCTCCTGGACGGCTGCGGGATCGAGTTTGTCCAATCCCTGTCCGGATACATCGACGCCGGCACCTGCGGCCACGCCGGCGATCTCCGGCTTCTTCCGTGCGGCGATCGTCGGGCTGGTGTGCAGTGCGATCGCGTCCCACACGGTCTCGATCCGGCTCGCCGACACGCCCTGATCTCGCAGGAACCGTTCGGCCGCGTCGGCGCCGTCCAGCTCGAACCGTTCGGTCGGGCCGGTGAAGCGGTCGGTGAGCCCGAGATCATGAAGGGCGCAAGCCAGGAAGAAAGTCTCTTGGTCGTGGTCGACCTTGCTGTGGCGAAGCAGCATCGTGCCGAAGAAGTAGCTGCGCATCACATGGTTGAACAGGACCTCCGAAGAAGCGGTGCGTGCGAGTTCCCTGGCGGCGCGGGCAACACGGCTTCTTGGAACGTGCACGCCTGCCACGGCCTCCTTCAGCGGCGGGCCGACCTCAGGGCTC
>JASLAV010000032.1 GCA_030146905.1 Lentzea sp.
CCGCAGACGACCCGACAGCCGAGGCCTCGATCGGCGGCCTGGTCCGCGACGCGACCGCACACGTGTCGACTCTGGTCAGAGCGGAGGTCGAGCTCGCCAAGGGCGAGATCACGGCCGAGATCAAGAAGGGCGTGAAGGGCAGCGTCTTCTTCATCGTCGCGCTGACGGTGCTGTGCTTCAGCCTGTTCTTCCTGTTCATGACGCTCGGCTTCGGCTTCGCCGAATGGTTCGGCTGGGGCTACTGGGCGGGCTTCGGGCTCGTCTTCGTCGTCATGCTGCTGACCGCCGTGCTGTTCGCGTTCCTCGGCTACCGCAAGGTGCGCAAGCTCAGGGCACCGGAGAAGTCGATCGCGGCCGCGAAGGACACCGTCGCTGCTCTGACCCACCGCGACGCCAAGAGCAGGGGCGGCGACAACTGAGCCGCGCACCCGACCCGTCGGTGGTGCGGGTCGCGGGGCCGTGGACGCACCGCGACGTCTCGGCCAACGGCATCCGCCTGCACGTCGCGGAACTCGGCGAGGGACCGCTCGTGCTGCTGCTGCACGGGTTCCCCGAGTTCTGGTGGTCGTGGCGGCACCAGCTGACGGCACTGGCCGAGGCCGGGTACCGCGCGGTCGCCGTCGACCTGCGCGGGTACGGCGACTCGGACAAACCCCCGCGCGGCTACGACGGCTTCACGCTCGCGGGTGACATCGCGGGCCTGGTCAAGGCGCTCGGCGCCCAGCGCGCCCACCTCGTCGGTCACGCGTGGGGCGGCGCCACGGCCTGGACGGTCGGCGCCATCCACCCGCGCCTGGTCTCCTCGGTCTCCGTGCTGGCCGCGCCGCACCCGCTCGCGATGCGCCGCGCGTTCCGCAGGCACCCCCGCGTGAACTCGCACGTGCTGCGCTTCCAGCTGCCGATCTACCCGGAACGCTGGCTGACCGGCGAGAACGCCCTGCAGGTCGCGAAGCTGCTCTCGGCGTGGTCCGGTCCCAAGTGGCGGTCGGCACCTGAGTTCGACGAGGTCATCCGCCGCTGCCGCCAGGCCATGACGGTGCCCGGCGTCGCCCACAGCGCGATGGAGTACTACCGCTGGGCGGTGCGCTCGCAGGTCCGCAGCGACGGTCGCCGGTTCACCGAGGCCGTCGACAAGCCGATGCAGGTGCCCGTGCTGCAGATCCACGGCGCGCTGGACCCGATCACCCTGGAGGCCTCGGCGCGCGACTCGCTGCCGTGGCTCGGGCCGGAGTCGGAGTTCCGCTACCTGCCGGAGGTGGGGCACTTCCCGAACCAGGAGGCACCCCACACCACGAGCCGGTTGATCACCGAGTTCCTGCGGAAGTCGAGCTGAACGCCTCTTCCAGGGCCTCCGCCGGGTCGTCCGGCAGGTCGGCGGAACGCCATGCGACGTAGCCGTCCGGCCTGATCAGAGAAGCGCCCTTTTCGGACAGTCCGAACGCGTCCAGCCGGTCGAGGCGTTCGTAGCGGACACCGGCCCGGTGGGCGGCCTCCTCCCACTGCGGGTGGTCGGCGACGAGCACCCAGCCGCGTTGGAAGAGGTCCAACGTGGACTTGCCCTGCTCGATCCACAGGTGCGGGGCACGCGTGCCCGGCTGGCCGTTCCACTGCTCGGGGAGCTGTGCGGGCGGCAGCTCCTGACCGGCGCCGAGCACGGCGGCCGAGCGGTAGAGGATTCCGTAGTGCATCGCGTTGTTGTCGTACAGCGGTGCGTCGTCCGGTTCACCGTCGCGGTTGTGGCCGTCGTTGCGCGCGAAGATCTGCTGGTGGCAGAGCAGCGCGACGGGGCGCCGTTCCGCGTCGTAGGTGTCGAGCAGCTCCGGCCGTGACTCGCCGTTCAGCACGGCCGCGAGCTTCCAGGCGAGGTTGTGCGCGTCCTCGATGCCGACGTTCGCCCCGAACCCGCCGCGGCTGGGTGGCAACGTGTGCGCGGCGTCGCCTGCCAGGAAGACCCTGCCTTCCGAGAACCGGTCGGCGACCCACGCGCTGATCGTCCACCGGCCCGTCGTGATGATCTCGACCGGCAGGTCGTCGCGGCCGATGGCCTGGAAGATCTTCTCCCGCAGCTCGGGCTCGTCGTACTCGCGGTCGTCGAGCATCAGGACCCAGCGGCCGTCGCCGTAGGTGGTCAGGAAACCGACGCCGTCCACGACGAACTGGCCGATCCCGTCCTTGAGGTACTCGTCCAGCGGAGCGCGGAACAGCACGCTGCGGGAGGTGTGCATGTACCCGCGCCCGCCGCGGGTGATGCCGAGCGCCTCGCGGACCGGGCTGCGGTGGCCGTCGGCCGCGACCAGGTAGTCCGCCCGGATCTCGTACGGTTCGCCGTCTCCCTGCACGAGTGCCGTGACGCCCTCGTCGTCCTGCGAGAACTCCAGCATCCGCGTGCTCATCCGGATGTCGGCGCCGAGTTCGCGGGCCTTGTCCCGCAGGAGCGGCTCCATCCTGTCCTGAGCCACGGCGACGCCCGTGGAGGGCGAGTACTCGACGTCGGACCGCTCGGACGGCGGTGACCAGAAGGTCTCCTCGAACCGTTCCCCGACCAGGCTCGCGACCCGGACCCGCCGGATGCCGAACCCCTCGGCCATCCTGCTCGGCGGCAGGTCCTCCTCCAGCCCGACCGCCCGCAGCACCTCCCCCGTCCGTGCCGTGAAGCCGACCGCCCGCGGGTGCGGTGAGCTGCCCGGATGTTTCTCCACCAACGTCACGTCCACCCCGCGCCACGCCAGGAACAACGCGGCCGACGTCCCGGCCAGCCCTCCGCCGACCACCAGCACCGAAGTCTTCATCGTTTCCTTTCGATACACCGTATTGTTCGATACAGCGTATCGCAGACAGGCGATGTATCGTCCAGTCCGATGCCGAACGAACTCGTGTGGGACCGCCCAGAGCCGCCCAGCAAGCCGTCACCGACCCCGCTGAGCAGGGAGTTGATCGTGAACGCCGCGATCAAGCTCGCCGACGCAGGTGGGCTCGAAGAGGTGTCGTTGCGCAAGGTCGCCGCCGAGCTGAACGCCGGCCCGATGCGCCTCTACGGCTACCTGGAGACCAAGGACGAACTGCTCGACCTCATGCTCGACGAGGTCTACGGCGAGATCGCGCTGCCGGAACCCGGCACGCAGTGGCGCACCGCCCTGACGCAGATCGCCCACGGCATCCGCGCGGCGGCGCGACGGCACCCGTGGTTCGTCGACCTGCTCGGCGGCCGCCCGCACCGCGGCCCGAACTCGCTGGCGCACATCGAGGCGTCACTGGCCACCCTCGCCGGCAAGCCGGAGTTCCCGGCCATCGACGACGTGCTCGGCGCGGTCAGCACGGTGATGGCGTTCGTCCACGGCGCGGTCCGCAACGAGATCACCGAGGCCCGCGAGGAGCAGGCCAGCGGCATGACGGAGGAGCAGTGGCAGGCGGCGTCCGGCCCCTACATGCAGCGGATGCTCGCCACGGGGAAGTTCCCGACGCTCGCCAGGGTCGTGTACGACGCCGAGCACACCAACGCCGGGGCGTGGTTCGACACCGGTCTGAGCTACGTGCTCGACGGCATCGCTACGAGGCACACCCCTGCGTAGAGGCACGGCGGGTCAGCGTCGGCGCCTTCTGCACCATCGACTGGACCTGCTGGGCCGTGAGCACGAACCCGGTCTCCGGGTCGTCCACCGCGGCACCGAAGACCACGCCCATCACGCGACCGTTCGGGTCGACCAGCGGACCGCCGGAGTTGCCGGAGCGGACCTCGGCGCGAACGGTGTAGACGTCGCGCGTCACGGTCTGCGCGTCGTAGATGTCCGGGCCGCGCAGCAGCGGGATCCGTTCGCGCACACGGGCGGGCGACGCCTTGTACGGGCCGTCCAGCGGGTAGCCGAGCACGATGCCGTCCTCGCCTGGCTGCACCTCGTCCGACCGGAACTGCAGCGGCGTGGCCTCCAGGTCCGGCACCGCCAGCACCGCGACGTCCGTGCGCGGGTCGTAGGAGACGACGGTGGCGTCGAACTGGCCGCGGCCGACCTCGACCGTCACCTCGTTGGTGCCGGCGACGACGTGCGCGTTGGTCATGACGCGTTCCGGCGCGATCACGAAGCCGGTGCCCTCCAGTGCACGGGAGCACGACGGCGCACGACCGCGGACCTTGAGCACCGAGGCCCTCAGCTTGTTCGCGACCGGTGAGCTCGCGAGCTGGCCGTCCGGCGGCTCGACCTCCTTGAGCGGCGTCCGGTTGAACGGGTCCATCGCCTGCGGGAAGCCCGAGACGTCGAAGAGCTTCTGCAGGTCACCCGACAGCACGCGGGCGGCCTGCGGCATGGTCTGGTCGACCTTGCCGAGGATCACCGACCGCTTGAGCGACGACGTCAGGTCCGGCAGGCCGACGACGGAGGTCAGCGGCAGCGCGATCATCCACGCCACGACGAACACGACCAGGCCCTGCACGATCGCGCCCAGCGCGTTGTCCGCGCCCCGCAACGGCGACGCGTTGACGCGGGCTTTGATCGTCCTGCCGATGTAGACGCCGATCGTCTCGCCCAGCGCCACGAGCAGCACGACGACGCCGACCGCGAACACGACCTTGGTGACGACGTTCTCGAACTGGGACACCAGCAGCGGTGCGATCTGCGTGCCGAGGATGAGGCCGACGAGCACACCGACGAACGCGGGCAGCGCGACGACCATGCCCTGCCTGGCCCCTGACACCGCGGCTATCGCGGCAAGGCCCAGCACGAGCAGGTCAACCCAGTTCAACCCAGAACCTCCGCCTCACTGTGTAGCGCGCAACGCTAGTTCAAGGTCGCGCACATCCGACGCATCCCACGGCTGTTCCCAGCCGCCGAGTGCGATCAGGCCGTCGATCAACCCAGCGGTGAAGCCCCACACCAGCATGCCGGGCGCGGAGAAGGCCGCTCCGACGTAACCCGCGGGGTGGCGCACGCGGAACCTGTTCGCAGGATCCGCGAGGTGCGCCACGGGCACGCGTGCGACGGCAGCGGTCTCCGCCGGGTCGACAGGCGCGACGGGGCTCGGCTGTTCCCAGTAGGCGAGCACGGGCGTGACCACGAACCCGGACACCGGCACGTACAGCTCCGGCAGCAGGGCGAGCGGTCTCACTCCTGGCTCAAGTACACCGGTCTCCTCGTAAGCCTCGCGTAATGCGGTGGCCACCGGACCGTCGTCGGTCTCGTCGGCCGCGCCACCGGGGAACGCGACCTGGCCGGGGTGCGAGCCGAGCGTGTCGGAACGGCGCAGCAGCAGCACGTCCGGCCCGTGCTCCTCGGACTCGCCGAAGAGCATCAGCACGGCCGCCTCGCGGTAGGCCCGCGTCGGCGCGCGGGGATCGCGCATGAACGTGCGTGCGTCGATCTGCTCGGTGGCCTTGGCCAGGCGCTGCATCCAGTCGGGTGGCTCTGGTGCCTCCGTCATCGAACCGCCTTCTCCACCTGCTCGGGCGCCGTGAAGTACGGCGGGTCCGTGATCTGCCGGACCTGTCCGTCCGCTGCTACGTAATACGTGGCTGGCAGCGTTATCGGCGCCTTGACCTTCTTGCGCAGCTCGTCGAGCCCGTCGTGCACCGACGGCAGCCGCACGCCGAGCCGGGCGAGCAGCTCCAGCCCGTCGGCCTCTCCGCTCTTCACGAGAACTGGGACGACCGGGACGGCACCTGGAAGCTTTGCGTAGGTGTCCAGCACGGGCAGCTCCTCCTGGCACGGCTGACACCAGGTCGCCCAGAAGTTGATCAGCATGGGGCCTCTGAGCGCGAGAGCCGTCCGGGTGCCGTCGCCGAGGCACGTCACGTCGACGCCACCCTCCGCGCCCGGCACGCACGGCCGCAGCTGCGCTTGCGCGCGCAACGCGGCCACGTCCTGGGTCGGACGGGTGGGCGCGGGCGGCTCCGGTGCCTCGCCGCGGGGCCACAGCGCCACGGCGCCCGCCACGACGAGGACGAGCACGACGACGAGCCAGCGCGTGCGGTTGTTCACCGCTGCCTCCGGCGGGGTCGATCCGGCGTCCTCGTGTTCATGGCGGTCCCGGTGCGTTGCCTGGTGTGCGGACGGCGTGCGGGTGCCGGCTCACCCGGCTCCC
>JASLAV010000051.1 GCA_030146905.1 Lentzea sp.
GAGGTCGTTCCGGCGGCCGAGATCACTCGCTACGACCTCGGCGCGGCGCGCTGGCACGCCACGGGAGAGTTGTTGCCCGAGTCGGTGCTGGGGGAGCTTCGCCAGCACGACGCGATCCTGCTCGGCGCGGTGGGCGACCCGTCGGTGCCGAGCGGAATTCTGGAGCGGGGCCTGCTTCTGAGGCTGCGCTTCGAGCTCGACCACCACGTGAACCTCCGCCCCGCCCGTCTCTACCCCGGCGTCCGCAGCCCGCTCGCGGACCCGCCGGAGATCGACATGGTGGTGGTCCGCGAGGGCACGGAGGGCCCATACGCGGGCAACGGTGGCCTGCTGCGCAAGGACACCCCGCACGAGATCGCCACCGAGGTCTCGCTGAACACCTCGTTCGGCGTCGAGCGGGTGGTCCGCGACGCGTTCGCGCGTGCGTCGAACCGTCCACGCCGGCACCTGACGCTGGTGCACAAGACGAACGTCCTCACGCACGCGGGCTCGTTGTGGTCGCGCGTCGTCGAGGAGGTCTCGCTGCAGCACCCGGACGTCACCGTGGCGTACCAGCACGTGGACGCGGCGACCATTCACATGGTCACCGACCCGAGCCGGTACGACGTGATCGTGACGGACAACCTGTTCGGCGACATCCTGACGGACCTCGCCGCCGCCGTCACGGGTGGCATCGGCCTGGCCGCGTCGGGGAACATGGACGCCACGAGGCGCAACCCGTCGATGTTCGAGCCGGTGCACGGTTCGGCGCCGGACATCGCGGGCCAGGGCATCGCCGACCCGACGGCCGCCGTGCTGTCGGTCGCGCTGCTGCTCGACCACCTCGGCGAGCACGAGTCGGCGCGCAGGATCGAGGCCTCCGTGGCGTTCGACCTGGCGACTCGCGACCACCAGTCGCCGGGTGCGACCTACGCGATCGGTGACAGGCTCGCCGCTCTCGTGTCGTCGAACGTGCGCACTGGCTGACGTTCCACCGTCAGACGTTTTCGAAGCCCGGCCGGAGATCTCCGGCCGGGCTTCGGCGTTTCCCCGTGCGGGTCAGAGCTGGCCGTTGGCCTCACGCCACGCGCGCTCCTTCTGGATCCACTCGTTGTCCTGCGGGAACTCGTCGATCGTCGGCACGCGCCGGATCTCGGTCTTGAAGCCGGGACCGCTCAACGGGGTGCGCTTGGCCCACTCGACCGCCTCCTCCCGCGAGGTGACGTTGATGATGTAGAAGCCGTTGAACAGCTCCTTGGTCTCGCCGTACGGCCCGTCCGTGACGACAGGGGGCTCGGAGGAGAAGTCGACGACGACGCCCTCGGACGCGTCGGAGAGACCCTCGGCGGACAGCAGCACGCCGGCGCGGATCATCTCCTCGCTGTACTGGCCGACCACCTCCAGCATCTTGTCGAAGTCGATCTCGCCCATGTTCGCGTAGGCCTCGTCGGTGGCCCGCATGATCAGCATGAACTTCACGGTGCATCTCCTCTTCCGCGTCCTGCTCGGTGACGTCCAGAGGTCGAACGGCACCCCTGCCCGATCGACATCACAGCCGCAGAATTATCGGAATTTCTGTTTTCGCAGGTAGGGTCACTGAAGTCGTGCGTGGGGGAAGTCCGGTCGAAGTCCGGCGCTGACCCGCAACGGTAGGTCCCCGTGAGAGGGGACGAGCCCGAACACCCGCACACGGCGTGCCGAGAACCTCCGACTCCTGCCGTGGACTGCGGGAAGGGACCCAGTGATCTCCAAGATCAGCGCGCTCGTCGGCGTGCTCGCCGTCAGCATCGTCGCGGGCGTGGCCTTGGGCCCCGTCTCCGTTCCGTTCGGCGTCACCCTCGAACTGCTGTGGGCGGCGCTGACCGGCGGCACGGTGCCGGCCGATCTCGCGGGGCAGTACCACATCGTCTGGGACATCCGGCTGCCCCGAGTGCTGCTGGCCGCGGTGGTGGGCGCCGGTCTGAGCGTGGTCGGCGTGGCGATCCAGGCGATGGTCCGCAACGCCCTGGCCGACCCGTACGTCCTCGGCATCTCCTCGGGCGCCAGCGTGGGCGCGACGGCCGTGGCGACGCTCGGGGTCCTGCAGGGGCTCGGCGTCTACGCGCTGTCGACGGGTGCGTTCCTGACGGGTCTCGGCGCCACGGCCCTGGTCTACATCACCGCGCGCACGAGCCGAGGGCTCACACCGCTGCGGCTGGTGCTGACCGGAACCGCGCTGGCGTACGGGTTCTCCGCGGTGGCGATGCTGCTGGTGTTCCAGGCACCGCACGGCGAGGCGGCCCGCAGCGCCATGTTCTGGCTGCTGGGCAGCCTCGGCGGGGCGAACTGGCAGTCGTTGCCCATCGCGACCGTCGTGACGGCGGCCGGGATCGTCTACCTGATGTCCAAGGCGAGAGAGCTCAACGCGCTGGCCATGGGCGACGAGACCGCGACCACGCTGGGCGTCGGGGTGACCCGGTTCCGCACGCACCTGTTCATCGTCACCGCGGGCATCACCGGCGTGCTGGTCGCCGTCAGCGGAGCCGTGGGCTTCGTCGGCCTGATGCTGCCCCACCTCACCCGGATGGTCGTGGGCGCCGACCACCGCAGAGTCCTGCCGCTAGCCCCCCTCGCCGGAGCGTCGTTCCTCGTCTGGGTCGACGTGGCCGCACGCATGCTGGCCGCACCGGAAGAGCTGCCGCTCGGCGTCATCACGGCCGCGATCGGCGTGCCGTGCTTCATCTTCCTGATGCGCCGCAAGTCCTACGTGTTCGGAGGCCGCTGATGCGCGTGGAGATCGAGCAGCTCACGGTCAGCGGCATCATCGAGGACATCACCCTGCACGCCTGCGACGAGGTGGTCGGCATAGTCGGCCCGAACGGCAGCGGCAAGTCCACGACCCTGCGCTGCGTCTACCGCGCCCTGAAACCGGACGCGGGCGCCGTGCTGATCAACGGCAAGAACGTCCACAAACGACAGGACCTGGCCCGCGAGCTCTCCGCACTGACCCAGGAGTCACAGGTCGAGTTCGACTTCACGGTCGCCGAGGTGGTGGAGATGGGCCGCCTGCCGCACGACCGCAACCCGGCCCACGACCGCATCGTCGTGGCCAATGCACTGGCCAAAGTGGACGTCTCACACCTCGCGTCCCGCAGCTTCCTGAGCCTGTCAGGAGGCGAACGCCAGCGAGTCCTGATCGCGAGAGCGATCGCGCAGGAACCCAGCGTCCTGGTCCTGGACGAACCGACCAACCACCTCGACATCCGGCACCAGCTGGACGTGCTGGCCCTGACGCGCGGACTGGGCATAACAGTGCTGACAGTCCTGCACGACCTCAACCTGGCCGCGTCCTACTGCGACCGCCTGCACGTGCTGGACGAGGGACGCTTGGTCGCCTCCGGCACCCCAGAGGAAGTCCTGGTTCCGGAACTGATCGCCAAGGTCTTCCACGTAACGGCACACGTGGTGCGACACCCCACCACAGGAGTCCCCCAACTCCTGTTCGACCAGGAGGTCACCCCTTGAGAACCGCCCTCGCCCTGGCGTCCCTGCTACTGGTGACGGGATGCGGCGCGACGGTCGCGCAGGACACCTCAGCGTCCGACCCGGTGACAGTCACGAACTGCGGCCAACAGGTCACGTTCGACAAGATCCCGTCCAAAGTGGTCACCAACGACACCGGCATAACCGAGCTGATGTTCGCGCTGGGCCTCAAGGACCGCATGGCCGGCTACGTGGTGGACGGCGCCAACACCGTCGACCTCCAAACCTCACCGTGGAAGACGGACTTCGACAGCTCGGCAAAGCTCGCCGACAAGATCTCCAAGGAGGTGGTGCAGGGCGCCAACGCCGACATGGTGTTCGCCGGCTGGAACTACGGCTTCAGCGAAAGCACCGGCTTCACCCCGGACGCGCTGCAACAGCTGGGCATAGCGACCTACCAACTGACAGAGGCCTGCCGCAACGGCGTGGGCAAGCAGCGAGGCATCATGCCCGCCCTGGACGCGCTGTACACGGACCTGCGCAACCTCGGAAAGATCTTCCGGGTGGAGAACAGGGCCGAAGAACTGGTGCGGACCTACCAACGACAGATCGACGAGGCCGCCAAACTGATGTCAGGCAAGCCACGACCGAAGGTGTTCCTCTACGACAGCGGCCAGGACCAGCCGTTCACCTCGGGCAAGAACGCGGCCCCGCAGGACATCATCAGCAAGGCGGGCGGCGACAACATCTTCGGCGACCTCAACGACAGCTGGACGACGGTGAACTGGGAGGCCGTGGTGCAACGCGCCCCAGACGTCGTCCTGATCGTGGACTACGCGGACGGCGAGGCGAACACGCCCGCACAAAAGCAGGCTTTCCTGGAGGGCTTCGCGCCGATGGCCAACTCCCCGGCGGTGAGGAACAAGCGGTACTACTCACTGCCCTACGCGGCTCTGGTGGAAGGCCCGCGCAACCCGGCCTCCATCGAAGCGTTCGCAAAGTTCTTGGCAAGCACCTGACCAGCCCGCACGGGACGCGGCGCGGGCCAACGGCGAAGCCGAGGCACAAACAAGGGCGATGCGAAGCGAGCCGTCTTCCCTTTGAACCGCCGTGAGCCGGTAAAGCCCCAATCGCGGATCGACGCGCCAGCGGCGATGAACCCCCACGCATCGTCCATGCCTGACGGACCACGCTGGAACGCACCCCGCACGGCCCAAGGCGACCCCTCCGTTGGAACGTGACCCGTCCCCGAAAGCCGGCCCGCCCGGAACGTGGCGCGCCCTCACGACCCATGACCAGATAGTGGGAGATTAGCTCTCGCCGCTTGGACACCACCCAAACCTGTGGCAACATCCCGAACATGGCCAAGAACCTCGCCACCATTATCGACGAGCGCGTCGGGTAGTAGCCGCCCAGGCACCCGACGCGCAGACCTCTCGCATCCGCGGGGGGTCTTTTTGTTTGCCCAGATGGACCAGATGCCCGGATAAGAGGAGATGACCCCCGATGGCCGGCCCGACCGACGAGTTCCACGTCTACGACACGACGCTGCGCGATGGCGCACAACGTGAGGGCATTTCGTACTCCGTCACGGACAAGCTGGCCGTCGCGCGACTGCTGGACGGACTGGGCGTCGGTTTCATCGAGGGCGGCTGGCCAGGAGCACTCCCGAAGGACACGGAGTTCTTCGCCAGGGCGGCAGCCGGAGACCTGGACCTCAAGCACGCCAAGCTGGTCGCGTTCGGGGCGACGCGCAAGGCCGGGGTCAAGGTGGAAGAAGACCCGCAGGTCAAGGTACTTCTCGACTCGCAGGCGCCGGTGGTGACGCTGGTGGCGAAGTCGGACCTGCGGCACATCGAACGGGCGCTGCGCACGGACGCGGACGAGAACCTGAGGATGGTGCGGGACACCGTCAAACACCTCAAGGACCACGGAAGGCGCGTCTTCCTCGACGCCGAGCACTTCTTCGACGGCTACGCCTTATCGCCGGACACCAGCCTGAGGGTGCTGGAGTCCGCTGTGGAGGGTGGCGCGGACGTCGTCGTGCTGTGCGACACGAACGGCGGGCAGCTTCCGCTGGGGCTCGCCGAGACGGTCGCCGAGGTCGTCCGGAAAACCGGCTTCCGAGTCGGAATCCACTGCCAGGACGACACGTCCTGCGCGGTGGCGAACACCATCGCGGCCGTTCAGGCGGGCGCGACGCACGTTCAGTGCACCGCGAACGGTTACGGCGAGCGAGCGGGCAACGCCGACCTGTTCGCCGTCGTGGGAAACCTCGTGACCAAGCTCGGCATGGAGGTGCTCCCGACCGGGGCACTGGCCGAGCTCACCCGTGTCTCCCATGCGTTGGCCGAGATCGCGAACATCGCACCCGACTCCCACCAGGCTTATGTCGGGTCGTCAGCATTCGCCCACAAGGCGGGTCTGCACGCGAGCGCGATCAAGGTGGATCCGGAGCTCTACAACCACATCGTTCCGGACACCGTCGGCAACGACATGCGGGTGCTGGTCACCGAGATGGCCGGTCGGGCGAGCATCGAACTCAAGGGACGTGAGTTCGGGCTCGACCTGGCCGGCCGGTCAGCGGAGGTCGGGAGCGCGCTCAAGCGCGTCAAGGACCTGGAGGCGAAGGGGTGGTCGTTCGAGGCCGCCGACGCCTCGATGGAACTGCTGCTGCGCGGCGAACTGTCCCAGCTGGACACTCCGCCGTTCACGCTCGAGTCCTACCGGGTCGTGCTGGACCACCGGTCGGACGGCGAGATCGTGTCCGAGGCCACGGTCAAGGTGCACGTGGCGGGGGAGCGGGTCATCGCCACCGCCGAGGGGAACGGTCCCGTGCACGCTCTGGACGCGGCCCTGCGCAAGGCGTTGCTGCCGCACCTGTCCTGGCTGGACACCGTGGAGCTGGCCGACTACAAGGTGCGCATCCTCACCGAGCACCCCGGCACGGACGCCGTGACGCGCGTGCTGGTCGAGTCCACGGACGGCGAGCGCGAGTGGACCACGGTCGGTGTGCACGGCAACATCGTCGAGGCGAGCTGGCTCGCGTTGTGCGACGCACTCGTCCACAAGTCCATGCGGTCCTCGCAACCGGTCTAAGGTTGTGTCGTGCGCATTGCCCGTATCGCTCATCCGCAAGGCGTTGCTTTCGTCGCCGTCCACGGCGAGGAAGCCGCAGAGATCGCCGAACACCCCTTCGGCACGCCCACGTTCACCGGCCGCAAATGGCCTCTGGCCGACGTGCGGCTGCTCGCCCCGATCCTGCCGACCAAGATCATCGGTGTGGGCCGGAACTACGCGGACCACGCAGCCGAGCTCGGCAACGAGGTCCCCGAGGAGCCGTTGATCTTCTTCAAGCCGAACACCTCGGTGGTCGGCCCCAACGTCGAGATCAGGCTCCCGGCAGTTTCGGAACGCGTCGACTTCGAAGGTGAGCTGGCGGTCATCATCGGCCAGCCGTGCCGTGAGGTGTCGAAGGCCAAGGCGATGGGCGTCGTGATGGGGTACACCATCGCCAACGACGTCACGGCGCGAGACCTGCAGAAGAAGGACGTGCAGTTCACGCGCGCCAAGGGTTTCGACTCGTTCTGCCCGATGGGCCCGTTCATCGAGACGGAGTTCGACCCGTCCGACGTCCGCGTCGTCACCGAGGTCGACGGGGAAGTCAAACAAGACGGACGTACTTCCTTGATGGTGCACGACATTCCATCGCTCATCGAGTACGTGTCCGGGATCATGACGCTGCTCCCCGGCGATGTGATCCTGACCGGGACGCCGGCCGGTGTCGGGCCGCTGAGGGCCGGACAGACGGTCTCCGTGACTGTGGACGGCCTTGGGACGCTCACCAATCCGGTCGCAAATAGGTAGCCGTACGGAGCAATCCGGCGTCCGGCAGGTTACGCACCGGGGTACCCGCTAGTAACTTCCCGGTGTCATGACGGACCTGGCGTCCACCCGTGTGCTGCTGGTCGACGGTTCGCAGCTCATCACCGAGGGGCTGCGGATCTCGCTGCACCGCACGCACTGCTTCCGCGTTGTGGGCATCGCCCACACCGTGGCCGACGCTGCGCGCTGTCTGCGCGGCACGATGGTGGACCTGGTCGTCACGGATTTCGACGTGCCGGGCGCCGGGCCACTGCGCACCGTGCGGGACACGGCGCAGTTCCGGCCGAACGCCCGCGTCGTCGTCCTGTCCAATGCGGACAGTCCGAGCTGGGCCCGCGCCGCGCTCGACGCCGGCGCGATGGCCTACCTGCTGAAGACCTCACCCGTGGCCGAGCTGCTGCCGACGATCGCGGCCGCGGCGCGCGGTGCTCCCGCCACGATCGACGCGCGGGTGGGGTCGCTGGCGCGGCTGCCTGCGCGGATGCCCCCGCCCGCCTCGCTCGGCCAGCTGTCGGCACGGGAGTTCGACGTGCTGGCCGAGATGGCGAAGGGGATGGACAACGCCCGCATCGCCCAGCGGCTCTTCATCAGCAACGACACCGTGAAGACCCACGTGAAGGCGATACTGCGCAAGCTGGGTGCCCGGGATCGCGCGCACGCCGTGGCGATCGTGCTGGGGGAGTCATCCGACTCGTTCGTCACGACCTGACCCCTGTCACGACCTGGTGATGCTCTGCGGCTTCCTGCGCGCGAACTCCGGCGCGTGCTCCGGGCGAGGCCCGATCGCGACCACGTAGGCGGGCACCGCCTGCAGGAACGGGAACCGCTGCGCCACCCTCAGCATGAACGGCGTGCCCGTGCCGGAGACCGTGTCGGTGCCGTTGAGCTTGCGGCCGAGGAAGACCCGGTGGATCACCCGCTGCACCGTCTGGATCACCAGCGTCGGGAACAGCCTGCGAGCACGGACCTTCGCGAGCACCGCGCTCGTGACCACGCCCTGCCGCAACGGCCTCGCGAGCAGCGTCGCCGCCGCCACGGCGTCCTGCACGGCCAGGTTGATGCCGACGCCGCCGACCGGTGACATCGCGTGCGCCGCGTCACCGATGCACAACAGCCCGTCGACGTGCCAGCGCCGCAACCGGTCCAGCTTCACGTCGAGCAGCTTCACGTCGTCGAGGCTCTCGATGTGGCCGACGCGGTCCGCGAGCCACGGCACGAGCGTGCTGACGCGTTCCCGGAACTTCTCGACGCCCTCGGCGCGCACCTGGCCGTCCGTCCCCTTGCGAATGAGGAAGGCGCACTGGAAGTACTCACCGCGTGGAATCAGCACGAGCCCGCTGCCGGTGCTGAACCGCCCCGCGCCGCCCCGGACCGGATCGCTCTCGTCGCGCGGCAGCCGGAACCACCACACGTCCATCGGCGCACCGAAGCGGTAGACGGGGAGCTCCACGGCCGCGCGCAGGATCGAGCTCCGCCCGTCGGCCGCGACGACCAGGTCCGCCGCGATCTCGCCCTCGTGCCCGTCGACGCGGTCGCGGTACCTCACGCCCGTGACCCTGTTGCCGTTC
>JASLAV010000108.1 GCA_030146905.1 Lentzea sp.
TTCCACGCCCTGCCGTGGTCGAAGATGTGCCCGAGGCCGTCCCACTGGGTCGAGCACTGCAGCGGCATCGAGATCACGTCGTCCGCGCCGCCGATGCCGTGCGGGAAGCCCTGCAGCCCCGCCGCCGCGTCAGTCCCGGTGTCCAGCATCGTGTGCACCGGGTTCGTGCGCCGGCGCCAGCCCTTCTGCGGGCCGTCCATGTCGAACCGCTGCGACAGCGAGAAGCTGACGCCCCTGCGGATCAGCGCGGCGGCGGCGCGGCGGCGGTCGTCGGTGAGGAAGTTCAGCGTGCCGAGGACGTCGTCGGCGCCCCAGCGGCCCCAGTTGGAGCACGTCGCGGCCGCCTCCGCGATGGCGGACTCGGGGTCGGCCCGGTTCATGCCCGCTCCTCCGCGACGCAGCGGGTGCGCTGGACGCCCAGTCCGGTGATGGTGCTCTCCATGACGTCGCCGTCGCGCAGCAGGCGCCCGTGGTGCGCGCCGTTGCCGGCGGGAGAACCGGTGAGGACGAGGTCGCCCGGCATCAGAGTGGTGGTCTGCGAGACGTAGGAGACCATGCGGGCGACGTCGAAGATCATGTCCTTTGTGGACTCGTCTTGCATGACGCCGCCGTTGAGCTTGAGGGTCAGCCGCAGGTCCGACGGGTCCGCCACGAACTCGGCCGGCACGACGTACGGGCCGAGCGGGGTGAAACCGGGCGCGTTCTTCGAGCGCAGCCAGTCGGTGCCGATCTCGCGCATGTCCTTGCGGAACACCAGGTCGCGGGCCGTGAGGTCGTTGGCGATCGTGTAACCGGCGACGTGCCGCAGCGCCTCCTGCGGTGACACGCGGTGCGCCGGGGTGCCGATCACGGCGGTCAGCTCCAGCTCCCAGTCCGCCTGCTCGCACCACGAGGGCAGCACGACGTCGTCGTAGGGGCCGGTGATCGCCGACGGCAGACCGATGAACACGTACGGCTGGTCTTCACGCGCACGACGGTCCATCAGCTCCGCCGCACGTGCGCGTGCCTGCTCCTCGCTCTCGGCCGAGTCCGCAGGGCGGTGCGCGACGACGAGGTCGATGACGTGCTGCCGGTAGTTGGCGCCCGACTGGAAGACCTGCCGCGGCGCGACCGGCGCGTGCACGCGCAACCCGTTGAGCGGCAGCCATTCCCGTGTCTCGTCGCTCGCGATCCTGTGCAACGGGGGCAGTGCCTCCTGCCACCGCTCGAAGACGTCGAGCGTCGAGGCCGGCCGCCACTCCAGGGCCTTGCCGAGGTCGGCCACGCGGTCGTCCACCACCAGGCCGGGGAACGACGGGCTCCCCGTCCGCGAGAAGGTGCCGAGTGCGAACCGGACGGGTTGCGGCGGTCTTGCCATGAGGTGTCCTCCTGTGTCGTGAGGACTACTGTGGCCGCCACCGGAGAATCACGGAAATGAATGTTCTTGATGCTCTCCATCCACACCGTGGATGACTGGAGGTGCGGTGAACCTGTCGAACCTCGACCTCAACCTGGTCGTCGCCCTGCGCGCCCTGCTGGAGGAACGCAACGTCACCAGGGCGGGGCGGCGCATCGGCCTGACGCAGCCCGCCATGAGCGCGGCACTGGCGCGCCTGCGCCGCCACTTCGACGACCCGCTGCTCTCCCGCACCGGCGCGCACTACAGCCTCACCCCGCTCGGCGCCGTCCTCCTCGACCGCGCCGCCGCCGCGTGCGACGTGCTGGAGCGGGTGTTCACCAGTCAGGCCAAGTTCGACCCCGCCACCGACACCCGCGAGTTCGCCCTCATCAGCTCCGACTACGGCGCAACGGTTCTCGGCGTGCCGCTGGCCCGTGTGCTGCACGACGAGGCACCCGGAGTCCACGTGACCTTCCGCCAGACGGCGCTCACGTTGCTGGACAACCTCGGCACGCTGCTGAGCACCGTGGACGGTCTCCTGCTCCCGCACGGCGTCATCGACGGCTTCCCCGCGGTGGAGCTGTTCAGCGACCAGTGGGTGTGCCTGGTGGCCGACGACAACCCCGAGGTCGGCGACGAGCTCGCCCTCGACCAGCTCGCCGACCTGCCATGGGCGGTCTACCAGCGCGCCTACGACGCACCGGTCACCCGCCAGCTGAGCATGCTCGGCATCAGCCCCCGCGTGGACGTCTCGGTCCACTCGTTCCACCTGCTGCCGATGCTCGTCGCCGGCACCAGACGCGTCGCCCTCGTCCAGAGACGGCTGGTCGAGCTCTTCCCCGCTCCCGGTGTCCGCGTCCTGCCCTCACCGTTCCCCTCCGTGCCGCTCCAGGAGGCCATGTGGTGGCACCCCGTGCACGCCCAGGACGCCGGTCACGCCTGGCTGCGCGAGGTGGTCAAGAGGGTCGGGCAGTCCGTGGGCGACGCTCGCGGCGCAACCGGCAAGAAAGGCCCTGGGCACCGGCCGTGAGGCGGGCGGCGAACAGGGTCTCCCCGTCTCCCGGGAACCCTGCTCAGCCGAGGGGGTCGGTCTCGGAAGTGTTGACCCACAGGACGTTCTGGTCGTCGCAGCGCCATTGGCTCCACCGGCCCGCCATGACTCCCGCGGCGCCCATGCCTTCGCACAACATCGCGTTCTCGAAACGGCGATAGCGCTTCCAGGTGAGCTCCTCACCGATACCACCGCCGCCCGGCCCCGCGGTCGTCGTCGCGGATCCGGTGGACGCCGCGGCGGAGGCCGGAGCGGCGACCAGGAGCACGGAGGTGGCGGCGATGGCGGTGAGCACGGACAGCAAGCGGTTCACGGTGTTCTCCCTCTTGTAGGTGTCGTTCACAGGTCGTCCCACCACCAGGCGATGGGGGGAATGGGCAGCGGTTCCGCCGTGACGTCGCACGGATCAAACGTCCAGGCGGCCTCGGCGCGGGGCACGGGGAGGGCCGGCGGCGCGCCGTTCGCCGCGGTGTAGCGGGGAACGTTCAACGCCCAGTCGATGTTGCCGCGGATGGCGTGTCCCAGGCAGGCGAGGTACTCCCGCAGTGCGG
>JASLAV010000157.1 GCA_030146905.1 Lentzea sp.
CGACGACACGCACTACCTGCTCGGCACCGCCGCCGGGCCGCACCCGTTCCCGGTGCTCGTGCGCGACTTCCACCGGATCATCGGCATCGAGGCGCGCGAGCAGATCCTGGAGAAGGCCGGTCGGCTGCCGGACGTGGTGGCCGCGTGCGTCGGCGGCGGGTCCAACGCCATCGGCATCTTCCACGGCTTCATCGACGACCCGTCCGTGCGGCTGGTCGGCCTGGAGCCCGGTGGCGACGGCATCGACACCGACCGGCACGGCGCGACGTTGACCGCGGGCACGCCCGGGTCGCTGCACGGCGCCATGTCGTACGTGCTGCAGGACTCCGACGGGCAGATCGCCGAGGCGCACTCCATCTCGGCCGGTCTGGACTACCCCGGCGTGGGCCCGGAGCACGCGTTCCTCAAGGACAGCGGACGGGCCGAGTACCGGCCGGTGACCGACGCCCAGGCGATGGAGGCGTTCGCGCTGCTGTCGCGGGAGGAGGGCATCATCCCGGCGGTCGAGTCGGCGCACGCCCTGGCCGGCGCGCTCGTGCTGGGCCGCGAGCTGGGACCGGAGGGGCTGATCCTGGTCAACCTGTCCGGGCGCGGCGACAAGGACATGGACACCGCGATCAAGTGGTTCGGGCTGGGGGTGGAGTCGTGAGCAGGCTTGAACCGGTTTTCTCGGCTTGTCGGGCGGAGTCGCGGGCGGCCCTGATCGGGTACTTGCCCGCCGGGTACCCCACGCTCGAGGGCTCGAAGGACGTGCTGCGGACGATGGTGTCGTCCGGGTGCGACCTGGTGGAGGTCGGCCTGCCGTTCTCCGACCCGGTGATGGACGGCGTCACCATCCAGCGCGCCGCCGAGCAGGCGCTGCGCGGCGGGTTCCGGGTGCGGGACCTGTTCGGCGTGGTCGAGTCGGTCGCGGCGGCCGGTGGACGCGCGGTCGTGATGACGTACTGGAACCCGGTGCTGGCCTACGGGGTGGACCGGTTCGCGCGCGACCTGGCGGCGGCCGGCGGGCTGGGCGTGATCACGCCCGACCTGGTGCCCGACGAGGGCGCCGCGTGGATCGAGGCGACGGACTCGCACGACCTGGACCGGATCTTCCTGGTCGCGCCGTCGTCCACGGAAGAGCGCATCGACCTGACCGCGCGGTCGTCGCGCGGGTTCCTGTACGCGACGTCCGTGATGGGCGTGACGGGTGCGCGCGACGTGGTGTCGTCGGCCGCTCCGGCGCTGGTCAAGCGGGTGCGCGAGCACACCGACATGCCGATCGGCGTGGGCTTGGGAGTGCGCAGCGGCGCGCAGGCGGCGGAGCTGGCGGCGTTCGCGGACGGTGTGATCGTGGGCTCGGCGTTCGTGTCGGCCGTGCAGGACGACACGGTGGCGGCTCTGACGGAGGAGTTGGCCACCGGGGTGCGCCAAGCGGCAGCGGCCGTGTAGCACGCACGTTCGAGTGAACTAGTCCGTTCGGCGGTGTTCGGGTGCCGAAATCGTCGGTGCCCGTTGGCAACCTGGGCTCGTGATCAAGCTCAACCACGACCCGGCGTGCCACACTGGCGTGCGTCGGGCTGCCTCCGGAGGTGATGTCGCATGGCTCTGCCGGCGGACTACGAACACGACATCGGTCACCCGGCTCCGTCGTTGCACCACAACGGACCGTGGACCCTCGAAGAAGTCCTCGCGATGCCCGAGGACCCCTCGCAGCGGGTCGAACTCGTCGACGGGGCTCTGCTCGTGAGCCCTCTCGGCACAGGCCGGCACCAGATGCTGGTCGGGGACTGCTACGCCGCGTTGCGGGCGGCCTGCCCACCGGACCACGAGGTGATGCCGGGGCTCAACGTCGGTCTGTCCGGCGGTCGGATGCTGATCCCGGACTTCACCGTCAACAGGGCGGGGTTCCGAGGTCTCCTGCTGCCGGTGCAGGACCTGCTGCTGGCCGGTGAGGTGCTCTCCCCGAGCACCCGTCTCCAAGACCTGACGCTGAAGCGGAAGCTCTACGCCGAGGCCGGCGTGCCGTTCTACCTGGTGGTGGACCCGAGAGGCGGCGAGCCCGTCGCGACCCTGTTCGAGCTCGACGGCGTCGACTACGTCGAATCCGCACGCAGCGGGACGGGCGTGCTGAAGCTCGAACGACCCTTCCCGGTAACAATCGCGCTGTCGCCGTAGGACAGATGGCCGCACCCACTACGGTGGTGGCCGTGGTGACGACTTACCTCGCGACGATCCCCAGCCCCGACCAGGGTGTGTGGCAACTGGGACCGATCCCGCTCCGCGCCTACGCGCTGTGCATCATCCTCGGCATCATCCTGGCCATCTGGTGGGGTGAACGCCGGTGGGTCGCCCGGGGCGGGCTGAAGGGCGACGTCACCGACATCGCCGTCTTCGCGGTCCCGTTCGGCCTGATCGGCGGGCGGCTCTACCACGTGGCGACGGACTACCACAAGTACTTCGGCGAAGGTCGCAACCCGCTCGAAGCGCTGGCCATCTGGAACGGCGGCCTCGGCATCTGGGGTGCCATCGCGCTCGGTGGCGTGGGCGCCTGGATCGCGTGCCGGCGCAAGGGCATCCCGCTGCCCGCGATGGCGGACGCGCTCGCGCCCGGCATCGTCGCGGCGCAGGCCGTCGGCCGCCTCGGCAACTACTTCAACCAGGAGCTCTACGGCGGTCCCACCACGCTGCCGTGGGGTCTGGAGATCTACGAGCGGGTCGACCCGGAGACCGGCTTCAAGGACGAGCTCGCCGGCGTGGCGCTGGACCACACGCCGATCGAGATCGTGCACCCGACGTTCCTCTACGAGCTGCTGTGGAACCTCGGCGTCGCCCTGCTCATCGTCTGGGCCGACCGGAAGTTCCGGCTGGGCCACGGCCGCGTGTTCGCGCTGTACGTCGCGGGCTACACGGCCGGCCGGTTCTGGATCGAGCTGATGCGCGTCGACCCGGCCACCGAGGTGTTCGGGCTGCGGATCAACGTCATCACGTCGGCCGTGGTGTTCGTCGGCGCGGTCGTCTACTTCCTGCTCGCCGCGAAGCGGGGCGACCGCGAGGTCATCGTGCGCGAGGAGCCCGGCGCCGCCGAACCGGCCGAGTCCGGCTTCGCGAGCACGAGCAGCGCCACGTCGGCCGGCTCGTCCTCGAAGACCGACGTGGACGAGCCGACGGCGGACGACGAGCAGGCGACCGTCCCCGACACGACGCCCGCGCCCGACAAGCCCGCGGACACCGGCGACAAGCCGGGTCAGTAGCCCGCCGTGCGCATCCTCGTCGTCGAAGACGACGACCGGGTGGCGCGCGGGCTGCTCACCGCACTCCGGCACGCGGGCTACGAGGTCCACCGGGTGGGCACGGCCGCCGCGGCGCTGACCGCGCCACCGGCGGACGTCGTGCTGCTCGACCTCGGCCTGCCCGACGGCGACGGCCTCGACGTGCTGCGCGAACTCCGCCACCGCGCCGGCACCGCCGTCATCACCGTCACCGCGCGCGGCGAGGAGCGGGAACGGGTGCTCGGCCTCCGGCTCGGCGCGGACGACTACGTGGTGAAGCCGTTCGGCACCGCCGAGCTGCTGGCCCGCATCGAAGCGGTGCTCCGCCGCACCCGCGCGGCCCGTGCCGCCGAACGAGAGCACGAGGTCACGCTCGGCCCGCTCACCCTGGACCCGGCGGGCCGGGAGG
>JASLAV010000169.1 GCA_030146905.1 Lentzea sp.
ATCGGCGCGGTGTCGGCGGCCAGCGCCACCGGCAAGCTCTCCGCGAGCGTCCGCAAGAACGACCTCGTGCCGTCGAGCGACACGCTCGGCCTGCAGGTGCAGGCGGCGGAGCAGGACCTGCTGAAGGTGCTGAACGCCGAGATCCGCGCGGGCCGGTGGCTGTCGCCCGGTGAGAAGTCGGTGGTGCTCGGGGGCACCACGGCGTCGCGCCTGGGCGTGGACAAGCCCGGTGTGCAGCTGTGGATCGACGGCCAGTGGTTCACCGTGGTCGGCATCCTCGGCCCGCTGCCGCTCTCGCCGGAGATCGACAGGTCCGTGCTGGTCGGCTGGGAGGCGGCGAAGGAGGCGTTCGGGTTCGAGGGGAACGCGAACACCGTCTACGTGCGCACGAGCGAGGACCAGGTCGAGAACGTCCGCAAGCTGCTCGGCCCGACGCTGAACCCGCAGAAGTCCAACGAGGTCAAGGTCTCCAAGCCGTCGGAGGCGCTGGAGGCCCAGCAGCTGGCGGAGAGCTCCTACAACGCGCTGTTCCTGGGTTTGGGCGGGGTCGCGTTGTTGGTGGGAGGCGTCGGCGTGGCGAACACGATGGTGATCTCGGTGCTGGAACGGCGCAGGGAGATCGGTCTGCGGCGGGCGCTCGGGGCGACCCGGCGGCAGATCCGGTGGCAGTTCCTCACCGAGTCGGTGCTGCTGTCCGGTCTCGGCGGGCTGGTCGGCGTGATCGTGGGAATCGCGGTCACGGCCGGATACTCGATCAGCCAGCGGTGGCCGGCGGCACTGCCGTGGCCGGCACTCCTCGGGGGAGTGGGGTCGGCCGTTCTCATCGGCGCCATCGCCGGCGTCTACCCGGCGGTGCGGGCGGCTCGTCAGTCGCCCACTGAAGCACTCGCCTGAAAAGCCCTGGGGCGCACCGAGAAGTTCCGCGGTGCGCCCCAGGTTGCTGCTTCGTCAGACGATCAGAGCTGGCCGACGACCCAGTCGACCGCCTGCGTCAGGATCGTGACGTCGTCCGGCTCGATGGCCGGGAACATCGCGACCCGCAGCTGGTTCTTGCCGAGCTTGCGGTACGGCTCGACGTCGACGATGCCGTTGGCGCGCAACACCTTCGCCACGGTCGCGGCGTCCACGTCGTCGCTGAAGTTGATCGTGCCGACGACCTGCGAGCGGTCAGCGGCCTTCTCGACGTACGGCGTGGTGTACGCGGTCTTCTCGGCCCAGCCGTACAGGCGGTCGCTCGAGTCCCTGGTGCGGGCGACGGCCCAGTCGAGGCCACCGTTGCCGTTGATCCAGTCGATCTGGTGCGCCAGCAGGAAGAGCGTGGCGACCGACGGCGTGTTGTACGTCTGGTCCTTCGTGGAGTTGTCGAGCGCGGTCGGCAGCGACAGGAACTCCGGCACCCAGCGGTCCTTGAGCTCCTCGACGCGGGCGAGCGCGGCGGGCGACATCAGCGCGAGCCACAGGCCGCCGTCCGAGGCGAACGACTTCTGCGGCGCGAAGTAGTAGACGTCGAAGTCCTCCGCCTTGACCGGCAGGCCGCCGGCGCCGGAGGTGGCGTCGATCGCGATGAGCGCGTCGCCGGAGCCCTCGATGCGGGTGACGGGCATCGCGACACCGGTCGAGGTCTCGTTCTGCGCCCAGCCGACCAGGTCGGCGCCCTCCGCGTAGAACAGCTCGGGGGCGGTGCCGGGCTCGGCCTTGGTGACCAGGGGGTCCTTCAGGAACGGCGCGGTCTGCGTGACCTTCGCGAACTTGGAGGAGAACTCACCGTTGGTGAAGTGCTGAGCGGTCTCGCGGACCAGGCCGAACGACGCCGCGTCCCAGAACGCCGTGGTGCCGCCGTTGCCGAGGACGACCTCGTAGCCGTCGGGGAGCTGGAACAGGTCGCGCAGCCCGGAGCGGACGCGGCCGACGAGGTTCTTGACGGGCTTCTGCCGGTGGGACGTGCCGAGCAGCGCGGCACCCTCGGTGGCGAGGGCCTGCACGGCCTCGGGACGCACCTTGGACGGTCCGCAGCCGAAGCGGCCGTCGGACGGCTTGAGCTCGGCGGGAAGCACCAACGAGGTCGGATCGGCGGTCTGGGTCATGTGGTCACGCCTCCGGGGCGGTGGACTGTGCTGAACGGACCTGACCGGCGCCGTTGCCGGAGTTCACAGTGTTGCAGGCCGGTGGCCGGCACATGTCGGGCGGGTGTCGTGGGTCACTTGAGCGACCCCGTCGCCAATGAGTTGATCATGATCGCGTACTCTCCGCGTCGATCATGGAAGAAATGACCACGGAGAGTGAGTTCGGTGTCGCGGATGTGTGCTGGCGTGTTGTGGATGTGTGCTGGCATGGGCGGCAACGGCGGCACCAGCGACGAGGACGAATAGCCGTCATCGCGATGGCGACTCGCGTGGTGGTTTCCTGAGCTGCAAGCGCACTCCGGCGCGATGGCGGATCGGCAGGCCGGACAGGCGAAAGATGATCGTCTCCCTGCCGCTGTCATCGGCTTTTCTGCGCAACCGGAATCCGCTGAACGCCTCTGTTCTCCCGATCGGTTCGACGTAGGCTTCCGTACCTTTCGGAAGTGAAATCCGATAGGTCGCGCGGCTGACCGGTTGCCAGAACTGGAGCGCGAACTCGTCAGGAGCGCCGTCCAGAAGTGGCGCGCACATCTTCGGCCAGGCCAGGTCGACGATGAAGGACACCTCGGAGTTCACCACCGGTGGTGTGTGGAAGTGCACGATGGCTGCCATTGCTCCGTCTCGCGGCCATGACACCGTCGTGCGCAGGGTCGTCCCCGGTGAACCGTCAACCAGCAGGTTGCGCACGGTCAACTGGACCCGGTGTCGGTAGCGCCCTGGCTGGGGCCATCCGCAACCGAACCTGAGCCTCACGAACCAGAAGTTCTCGTGCGTGGGCCTGAGCTTGACCTTCAGCTTGATGTGGGTGTCGCCTCGTTCGTCGATGACGGCGGTCTTGTCCCAGTCGAGGACCTCGTACGAGGGCTGCATCTCGTCGAGGAGTCGGCAGTAGCGAGACACCAGGTCCTTGTGCTCCTCCAGCTTGCGGCGTTCCGCTCCGCGGCCCGCTATGAGTGCGATTCCGGCCGCGGTGATCAAGAGAATCGCGGTCACGAGTGCGCCCGCCTTGATCGCTGTGCTGCCGAGCACCGCCCCGAGCAACACCGCGAACGACATGAGGCCCACGGCGGCTCTTGCCACCGCGGGCGGTCCATGTCCCCGGAGGAATTCCTCCAGGAAAAGAATCATCTCTCGCAGCACCCGTCCCCCCGACTGATGTTGCGAACAGCGGCGGTGACTGCCCGTGAGAGTCGATTGGACCGATTGTCGCGTCATTCTTCAGTTCGCCGGAGGGCGACACTCGAACGGCTGTCTTCGTTCACCGAACCGCACCAACGCGCCGTCTCGGGGAGTCACTGGAGCATGCCTCGATCCATGGCGGTGGTGACCGCCGCCGTCCGGTCCGAAACGTCCAGCTTGTTGAACACCCGCAGCAGGTGGGTCTTCACGGTCGCCTCCGAGATGAACAGGGCCCGCCCGATCCCGGAGTTCGACAACCCCTTGGCGACCAGCCGCAACACCTCGGCCTCGCGTGCGGACAGGGGAGGCGTGCGGACCTGGCCGACGACCTTCGCGACCATCGACGGTGCCAGCACGGTCTCCCCGCGCGCCGCCGCGCGGATGGCCGCGATGAGGTCCTCGGTCGTCGAGTCCTTGAGCAGATACCCGGAGGCGCCGGCCTCGACGGCGCGGAGGATGTCCGAGTCGGTCTCGTACGTCGTGAGCACCAGGACGCGCGGCCCGGTTCCGGCGATCTTCGCGGTCGCGGCCACACCGTCCATCTCGGGCATCCGCAGGTCCATCAGCACGACGTCCGGCCGCAGCGACGCCGCCTTCTCGACCGCTTCCCGGCCGGAACCGGCGTCGCCCACGACCTCCAGGTCGTCGGCCACGAGCATCCCCCGCAGCCCCTGGCGCACCACGGGGTGGTCGTCCACCAGCAGAACCCTGATCACAGTGGCACCTCCACCAGCACCGACGCCCCCTCGTCCGACGACAGCGAGAGCGTCCCGCCCACCTGTTCGAGCCGTGCGCGCATGCCGCGCAGACCGAAGCCTTCCATGGCGCCGCCGAACCCGCGGCCGTCGTCGCGCACCTCCAGCGAGACGCCGTCGGGGTCGAACCGCACCACCACGTCCACACGGGACGCCTCCGAGTGCCGCGCCACGTTGGTGAGGGCCTCCTGCGCGGCTCGCAGCAGCACCACCTCGACCGAGGTCGCGAGCGGCACGGGGTCGCCGATCACCCGGAACGTCGACGGCAGTGGCGCCCCGGTCACCAGCCGCCGCAGCGCGTCCTCCAGCGACGAACCGTCCAAAGGCGACGGTGAGTTGGCCGCCACCAGTGCCCGCGCCTCGCGGAGGTTCTCACGGGCGGTCTGCAACGCCAGTTCCACGTTCGGCTGCGCGCCCTGCAGCAGTGTGATGATCGACGTGTAGCCCTGCGCGAGCGTGTCGTGGATCTCGGCCGCCCAGCGGGCCCGTTCTGCCTCGATGGTCAGCGCCTCGATGCGTTGCAGCAGCTCACCGCGCTGGTCGTTCTGCTGCGCGATCCGGCTGATGGCCCAGCCGAACGCCTGGGAGAAGCCGGTGATCAGCAGTGCGGCCGGCCACGGCAGTGCGGGGACGGCGCCCGCGACCCAGGTCAGGATCTGCGGGGTGAACACGAACAGCACCATCGGGAAGAACGCCCGCCCGACCGACAACACCATGTAGATCTGCGGGACCAGGCCGAACAGGGCGAACGTGGCGTTGCCGCTGAACCAGACCGCCGGTGCGAACGTGGCGAGCGACCCGGCCACGTGGACCCACCCGCGCCAGTCGTCCCGTTCCGCGATCATCACCTTCCTGCCGTAGAACAGGAACCACAGGGCGTTCAGGGACAGCAACCCCGCCGCCGAGAGCCGGTCGGCGAGGGTGTTGTTGTCGACCAGGATGAGCACGAGCGTGGTGACCTGGGTGAGCGCGAAGAGCACGTACCAGGTCGTCAGCGGCTGGTGTTGCTCCACCGGAAGGTCCTGCCGACCAGCACCAGGCCCACGATCGTCCACGCCCCGAGCACCAGCGCGATCTTGCCGAGCTCCCATGATCCCGCCGCCTCCATGACCGCGTAGCCGTCGTCCAGTGCGAACACCGAGCGGAAACCCTGGCACACCCACTTGAGCGGGAAGAGCGAGCCCGCGGTGCGCAGCGACTCCGGCAGGGCCGACTGCATGATGAACACCCCGCTGAGGAACTGCAGCACGATGTACGGCAGGTTCAGCACGCCCGCGGCGCTGCGGGTGGACTTCGCGATCGAGCTGAGCGCCACGCCGAGCAGCGAGCACGCGACGACGCCGAGCGCGAACACCCAGCCGAACGTGAACCACTTCTGCGCGGTCGACGGCAGCTCGACGTCGAACCGCAGCACGGCCACCACCATCAGCAGCACGGCCTCGGCCAGGCTCGACACGAAGACGAGGATGATCTTGCCGATGAAGTAGGACGTGAACGGCATCGGCGTGCCGCGCAACCGCTTGAGCGTCCCGTCCTCGCGGTCGGCGACGACGCTCATGCCGAGCCCGACGAACGACGTCGAGATGATGCCGGCACCGATCATGCTCGCCGCGAACATCTGGGCGGCGGCGGGCTCGCGGACGTAGACGGTGCCGAGCAGCAGCATCAGCAGCGCGGGCAGCGACACCGTGAAGATGAGGTTTTCCTTCTGCCGGAAGAACTCCCGCAGCTCGGTCGCACCCCTCGACAGACCGAGCGACAGGGTCGTGGGCAGGGCTGTCGCCGTGGTCATGCGATCAGCTCCAGGTAGACGTCTTCCAGCGACGGGCGGGTGACGGTGAGCTCGGCCAGCTCGCCGTGCCTCGACAGCTCGGCGATCACCTTGGTGGGCTCGGAGGTCCGGATCTCGCTGTAGCCGGGACCGGACATCCACCGGACCAAGGCGTCGGCGTGCGCGCGTCCGCCCAGCGTCTGCGGTGTGCCCTCGGCGACGACCAGCCCGCCGGCGAGCACGGCCACGCGGTCGGCGAGCGCCTCCGCCTCGTCGAGGTAGTGCGTGGTCAGCAGGATCGTGGTGCCCTCTGCGGCCAGCAGCCTGATCAGGCCCCAGAACTGGCGCCGGGCCTCGGGGTCGAACCCCGTGGTCGGCTCGTCGAGGAACACGAGCTCCGGCCGCCCGATGATGCCGAGCGCCACGTCCAGCCGCCGCCGCTGCCCACCGGACAACGTGCCGGCGCGCGACCTGGCCTTCTCCGTGAGCCCGACGAGGTCGATGACCTCCTCCGGGTCACGCGGGTTGCCGTAGTACCCGGCGTAGTGGTGAACGGCCTCGCGGACCGTCAGCGTCGCGGCGTCCGTCGCGCTCTGCAGGACGATGCCGATCTTCGAACGCCACTGCCTGCCGCCCTTGGCCGGGTCGACGCCCAGCACGCTGACCTCGCCGGCGTCGCGGTCGCGGTGCCCCTCCAGGATCTCGACGCTCGTGGTCTTGCCGGCCCCGTTCGGGCCGAGCACGGCGAACACCTCGCCGCGAGCGACGTCGAGATCCACCCCGGCCACCGCCTGGTGGCCCTTGTAGGCCTTCTTCAGGCCCCTCACCCGGATCGCGTTCATGGGGAGAATCCTGCGGTTTCCTGCCCCCTGCGCGGGACGACCAGCCCGTTGACCCCGGCTGTCAACCGGTCGGTGGACACGCGTCCGTGTTTCGGCCGTGTTTCCACTCCGCGATATCGAGCTTTCACGTGTTAGAACGGCCCAGTGCATCTGACGCCGCATGAACGCGACAAGCTCCTCGTGCACGTCGCCGCCGACGTGGCCCGCCGCCGCCTCGAACGCGGGGTGCTCCTCAACTACCCCGAGGCCGTCGCGTTGATCACCGACCACGTGCTGGAGGGCGCGCGGGACGGCCGCACGGTCAGCGAGCTCATGGAGAGCGGCCGCACGGTCCTCGCGCCGGAGCAGGTCATGCGCGGTGTGCCGGAGATGATCGACTCGGTGCAGGCGGAGGCGACGTTCCCCGACGGCACCAAGCTCGTCACGGTGCACCACCCGATCGCGCCCTCCGCCGGTCCGGCGCCGGGTGAGGTGGTCGTCGGTCCTGAGCCCGTCGAGCTGAACCCCGGCCGTCCGCGCGTCACGATGGTCGTCGTCAACGTCGCCGACCGGCCGGTGCAGGTCGGGTCGCACTTCCACTTCGCGTCGGTCAACACGGGCCTGGAGTTCGACCGGGAGGCCGCGTTCGGCTACCGGCTGGACATCCCGGCCGGCACGGCCGTGCGGTTCGAGCCGGGTGTCGAGCGCGAGGTCGCGCTGGTCCCGCTGGCAGGGCTGAGGATCGTCAGGGGGCTGCAGCGATGATCGACCGCGAGCGCTACGCGGAACTGCTCGGGCCGACGGTCGGTGACCGCGTCCGGCTCGCCGACACCGACCTGTTCATCGAGGTCACCGAGGACCTGAGCCGCGGCACCGGCTCCGGTGACGAGGTCATCTTCGGCGGCGGCAAGGTGATCCGGGAGTCCATGGGGCAGGGGATCGCGACCCGCGCGGAGGGCGCTCCCGACCTGGTCATCACCGGTGCGGTGATCCTCGACCACTGGGGTGTCGTCAAGGCCGACGTCGGCGTGCGGGACGGGCGGATCGTCGCGATCGGCAAGGCCGGCAACCCCGACACGATGGACGGCGTCCACCCGGACCTGGTCATCGGGCCCTCGACGGAGATCCTGTCCGGCAACGGGAAGATCCTCACCGCTGGCGGCATCGACTGCCACGTGCACTTCATCTGCCCGCAGATCGTCGACGAGGCGCTGGCTTCAGGGCTGACGACGCTGGTCGGCGGCGGCACCGGCCCGGCGGAGGGCACGAAGGCCACGACCGTCACGCCAGGGGCCTGGTACCTCGACCGGATGCTGACGTCGATGGACCACATGCCGGTCAACGTCCTGTTGCTGGGCAAGGGGAACACGGTCTCCGAGGAGGCCTTGCACGAACAGCTCACCGGCGGCGCGGGCGGGTTCAAGCTGCACGAGGACTGGGGAACGACGCCCGCCGCGATCGACGCGTGCCTGCGGGTGGCCGACGCCTCGGGTGTGCAGGTCGCGATCCACACGGACACGCTGAACGAGGCCGGGTTCCTGGAGTCCACGGTGGACGCCATCGGTGGCCGGTCGATCAACGCCTACCACTCCGAGGGAGCAGGCGGCGGGCACGCGCCGGACATCATCAGGGTCGTCTCCCTGCCGAACGTGCTGCCGTCGTCGACGAACCCGACGCGGCCGCACACCGTCAACACGCTCGAAGAACACCTCGACATGCTGATGGTCTGCCACCACCTCAACCCGTCGGTGCCGGAGGACCTGGCGTTCGCGGAGTCGCGTATCCGGCCGACCACGATCGCGGCGGAGGACCTGCTGCACGACATGGGTGCGATCTCGATGATCTCCTCCGACTCGCAGGCGATGGGCCGCGTCGGCGAGGTGATCATCCGGACCTGGCAGACCGCGCACGTCATGTCGTCGCGACGGTCCCTCGACGAGAACACGCGGGCGCGGCGGTACGTCGCCAAGTACACGATCAACCCGGCGATCGCGCACGGGATCGCCGACGAGGTCGGCTCCGTCGAGCCCGGCAAGCTCGCGGACCTGGTGCTGTGGGAGCCGAAGTTCTTCGGCGTGCGGCCGTCGGTGGTGCTGAAGGGCGGGTTCATCGCCTGGGGTGCGATGGGCGACGCCAACGCGTCGATCCCCACGCCGCAACCGGTGTGGGCACGCCCGATGTTCGGTGCCACGGCCGGAGCCGCGTCGAGCGTGTTCTTCGTGGCGCCCCAGGCGATCGAGGCGGGCATCGCCGACCGGTACGCGCGGCGGGTGCTGCCGGTCACCGACACCCGCTCGGTGTCCAAGGCGGACATGGTCCTGAACGACGCCATGCCCGACGTCCGGGTCGACCCTGACAGCTTCGCCGTGCACGTCGACGGCTCGCTGGTGGAGCCCTCGCCGGTCGCGGAACTGCCGATGGCCCAACGGTACTTCCTGTTCTGATGCTGACCGCGCTGATCCTCGCCGACTCCCGGTTCCCCGGCGGCGGCCACGTGCACTCCGGAGGGCTGGAGGAGGCCGCCGCACGCGGGCTGGTGCGCGACGAGCCGACGCTGAAGTCGTTCCTGCACGGACGTTTGCTCACCACCGGCCTGCTCGCGGCCGGGTTCGCGGCAGCGGCGGCTCGCGGTGAGGACCTCGCCGTCCTGGACGCGGAGCTGGACGCCCGCACGCCGTCGCCGGCCCAGCGCGAGGCGTCGCGGGCGCAGGGACGCGGCATGCTGCGGGCCGCCCGGCGTGCCTGGCCATCGCCGCGCCTCGGCTCGCTGCCGCGCGACCCGCACCAGCCGCTGGTGATCGGCGTGCTGGTCGGCGAGCCGTACGAGGCAGCCCTGACCTGTGCTTATCTCGCCGTCAGCGGACCGGCGTCCGCGGCGGTGAGGCTGCTCGGGCTTGACCCGTTCGGGGTCAACGCGATCGTGGCGTCGCTCGACGTCGAGGACGTCGCCGCGCGGGCGTGCAAGGAGCTGCCCGCACTCGGTTCACCTGCCTTGGACCTCTTGGCAGAGGCACATGTTCGACGCGAAGGGGTGCGTCTCTTTGGGAGCTAACCACGGGCCCGACCCGCACGACCACCACCACGGCAAGGCTCCGCGCATCGGCATCGGCGGCCCCGTCGGCAGCGGCAAGACCGCGCTGACGGCCGCCCTGTGCCGTGCGCTGGGCTCGCAGCTGGAGCTGGCGGTCGTCACCAACGACATCTACACGACCGAGGACGCCGACTTCCTGCGCCGCGCGGGCGTGCTCGACCCGGAGCGCATCGAGGCCGTGCAGACGGGCTGCTGCCCGCACACCGCGATCCGCGACGACATCACCGCGAACCTCGACGCCGTGGAACGCCTGGAGGACAGGTACTCGAACCTGGACCTGGTGATCATCGAGAGCGGCGGCGACAACCTGACCGCCGTCTTCTCGCGCGGGCTCGTCGACCGGCAGATCTTCGTCGTCGACGTCGCCGGCGGCGACAAGGTGCCGCGCAAGGGCGGCCCCGGCGTCACGACGGCCGACCTGCTGGTCATCAACAAGGTCGACCTGGCCCCGTACGTCGGCGCCGACATGGACGTGATGATCTCCGACGCCCACCGCGTGCGCGGTGAGCTGCCGGTGATCGCCCAGTCCCTCGTCGACACCCCGGACGCGCCTGAGGTCGCGAAGTGGGTGCTGGCCCAGCTGTGAGAGCGACAGCCAGGCTGGTCGTCACGCTGGACTCGCACGGCAACAGCGTCGTGCGGGTCCTGCGGTCGCAGTCGCCGCTGACCCTGGTGCCGCACCGCCGCACCGGTCCGGTCGCCCTGGTGCACCTGGTGTCGTCGGTGACGGCACCGCTGGGCGGCGACTCGCTCGCGCTGACCGTCGAAGTCGGCCAGGGAGCCTCGCTCGAACTCCGCGGTGTCGCGGCAACGCTGCTGCTGCCCGGCTCGTCCGGTGAGGCGTCCTCGTCGGAGGTCCGGTTCCTGATCGAGGGATCGGTTCGCTACTTGCCGGAACCGACGGTCGTGACGAGCCGCGCCCGTCACACGGCAGTGGTGGAGGCCGAATTGGACAGTCACGCAGAGTTGCGAACACGCGAGGTCCTGGTGCTCGGCCGCACGGGCGAGAAACCCGGCGCGCTCACCACGTCGGTGCGCGCAACCCGTTGTGGCAAGCCGTTGTTGCACCACCAGCTCGTCGTGGGCGACGACTCGCTCGACACCTCCGCCGCCGGCCTCGCAGGCAAGCGCGTGATCGGCACCGAGATGGTGCTCGATCCGGTGCCGCGCCCGGCGGACGGCGGAGAGTGGTGGAGCGTCGTTCCCTTGGCAGCGGGCGGAACCCTCGCCACCGCGCTGGGTGAAGACGTGGTCACTGTCACACGGGTGCTGGACGCCGTCTGACTCGATCACGAATTCGATACAGATCCTTCAAACCACGGAAAGTCACCGTTCAGGTGGTCGTCATCACCGCGCAGGCGGTTTCGGGATCGGGTCGCCGTGCGTATGGTCGCGGGTCCAAGGACCACGAGTTCTGCCGCCGCCACTGGGAGGTTCGCCGATGACGGAGACCACGAACATCGCGCTACCGGCGATGCGCGTGTCCTACGAGCAGGGCTCGCTGAGTGAGTCGGAGCTTGCCGCCACGTGGCACGACCAGCTCCAGCTGTGGCTGGACCAGGCCGCCGGCGCCGGTCTCCCCGAGCCCAACGCGATGGTCCTCGCGACGACCGACGTGAAGGGCCGTCCGTCGTCGCGGACAGTGCTGGCCAAGGGACTCGACGAGCGCGGGCTGGTGTTCTTCACCAACTACACGTCCAACAAGTCGCACGACCTGATGGCCACCCGCTACGCGTCCGCCACGTTCCCGTGGTTCGCGATGCAGCGGCAGGCCCACGTGCGCGGTGTCGTCGAGAAGGTCGGCCCGGTGGAGACCGCCGAGTACTGGAACTCGCGTCCGCGCGGGTCGCAGATCGGTGCCTGGGCTTCTCCTCAGTCCCGGGTGGTCACCGGGCGGTCCACTTTGGAATCCGCGCTGCACAAGATCGAGCGGCAGTTCGCCGACACCGAGAAGATTCCTGTGCCTCCGCATTGGGGTGGGTGGCGGATTCGGCCTGAGGAGGTCGAGTTCTGGCAGGGGCGGCGGGATCGGATGCACGACCGGTTGCGGTTCCGGCTCGGGCGGGATGGGTGGCAGTTGGAGCGAGTGGCTCCGTAGGGCTTTGGGCTTTTTGTGGGGCGTCTCCCTGTGGGCGGGGAGGCGCCCTTTTTGTTTTGGGGTGGCTTGTTGGGTTGGCGGCCTCGTGCTGGGTAGGAGCCAGTTGTGGGGTCGGCTTGTCGTTGATGGGGCACGTCTAGCGAGACGATACGGTCCGTCTCGCTGGGGTGGAGGGGATCGGCTTGCCGGTGAGTGGGCCGTATGCCCCGAGACGAGACGGTCCGTCTCGGGGTGGTGGGGGTTTGCCACGTGCCGTGCGGGTTGTGTTCCAGCGTGGCTGGTCAGGCGGCGGACGACGCCGGGGTGGTCATCGCCGCTGCGCGTCGATTGCGATGGGGGCTTGACTTCGGGGCCCTTGCGAGGCGCTGGACGGGCGGGAAAAGGTCGGATGCTCCGCGCCCGCCCGAACACAGCAGGGCAGCGCCTCGCACCCAAAGTCAAGCCCCAATCGCACCGCGCGGGGGCTCACCGGCTCACAGCGGTTCACAGGGAAGACGGCTCGCTTCGCATCGCCACACGGGGTGCCTCGGCTTCGCCGTCGGCTTGGCCGCGCCGTGCCTGGGTGGTTGCCTTGCGTCGTGGAACCCCGGCCCGGGGCCGCACGTCCCTCAGGCTGACGAAGTGTCCGAATCCCACACCGGCATACTGGGATTTCGGCAACAGCTAACTACGAGGTGCGATTTCACGTGTGCGGAGTGCTCGGACTCATCTGTTCCACCGAAGCCGCAGCGGCGAGTGC
>JASLAV010000213.1 GCA_030146905.1 Lentzea sp.
GCGACCGCCTTGAAAGGGCGGGATCCTAGGCCGCTAGATGATGGGGACTAGCTGGTCTCTGGAAGCATCGTAAGCATATGCCATAGGTCCGCGCACCTCCAAAACGGGGGTCCGACTTATGGGTTGACCTGCTCAAACCCCCTCGCGGACCACATCGCCCAGATCAACAAATGCCTGTTCACGGCCCAGCGGCCCCTTCCGGCGCACTTTGTGATCCAGGCAACTTCCACGACGGCGACGCGACGCCGGGCAGAACGTGCCTCAGCACCTCGCGCATCCGGCCGGGGAAGTCGGCGCAGGACGTCGTCGCGGAGGAGATGAGCCGCGCGCCGAGGGCGGCACCGCACAGCGTCCGCGCCACGGCCTCCGGATCGACGCCGGGCCGCAGGTGCCCGCGCTCGGCGGCCTCGACCAGGTAGGTGGCGATCAGCTTCTCCCACATCACGTGGGTGCTCGGGACGCCCGGATAGCCGATCTCGCGTTCGGCGTTCAACCGCACGCCGGCGCGCAGCACGACGTCCGCCGCCATCCGGTCGGCCGACTCGGCGAACATGCCGTGCAGGGAGCTCAACGGGTCGAGGCCACGCGCGCGCCACGCCTCCCTGACCTGCGCCCACAGCTCGTCCTGGCGCTCGATGAGCGCGGCGGCGACCGCTTCCTTGGAGGGGAAGTGGAAGTAGAAGGCGCCCTTGGTGAGGCCGGCGCGCGTGAGCACGGCGGTCAGCGACGTGCGGTCGTAGCCGAGGCGGTCGAACTCCTCCGCGGCCGCGTGGAGGATCGCCTCCCGTGTCGCGTACGCCCGGTCCTGCTGGGGCATGGGTCAAGGTTAGCCGTTGCCGCGAAAGAGACCCGTGGGTATGTTTCGGGTTGCGGCCCTGTTCCGGGAGACGCGCTCCGGGGGGTGCGCGTCTCGCGTCAGGGCCGCTTCCTCGTTCGCATCAGCTCACCGCTGCACAGGTGGCGTTCCACCGTCCTCGCCCGGTGACAGACCCAGCATGTCGAGCAGCATCCGGCAGTCCTCGGTGCCCAGCGCGCTGCGCGCGACGGCGAGCCTCGCCCGGTGGACCTGATCGTCGGAGATCCGCGAGGGTTCTCCGCTCCGCTGGGCCGGCACGTTCGGCCCGCCCTGCCGCGACATGCTGTCGTCCTGCGTGAACAGGAACTTCCGCACTTCCAGTGACCCGCTCATGAGCACCCTCCCCGACTTGAGGTTGGCGCGAGGCTAAGCGACCTGGGACAACGGCCGCAGCCCCCCGCAGAGTGATTCCACCGACACCCAGCGTCACTTTCCGTACTGGTGCGGTGCGTACCTCGTGGGGAACCGGCAAGGGATGATGGACCGATGACTGACCCCACGCCGGAGCCTTCCCCCGCTGCAGAGGGCCAAAACGCGTCCCAGATCCCCCCTTCGGTCGATCCTCAAGAGGTCCTGAAGGCGATCAGCGGCATCGACCTGAACACCATCGACGCCGACATCGAGTCCGCGTTCGGGTCCAGGATGGCCGAGCTCGACAAGATGCTCGAGGGCCTCGACGACCTGGTCGACCAGATCGAGAAGAACATCCAGAACCTGGACCAGCCCAAACCCGACCAGAACGCGGACCAGCCCAAACCTGACAGTCCTCAGTAGAACAGTTACCCCAGGGGGGTATAGACTCGGAGGCCCGTAGAGAGGAAGGGCCCCTGATGTCCGTCACCGCCACCTACACCGTCACCGGCATGACCTGCGGCCACTGCGTCAGCTCCGTCACGGAGGAGCTGACCGAGGTCGACGGCGTCACCGGTGTCGACGTCGTCCTGGAGACCGGTGCGGTCACCGTGACGAGCGACCGCGAGCTGGACCGCGCCGAGGTCGTCGCCGCCGTCACCGAGGCCGGGTACCAGGTCGCCTGATGACCACGACCGAGCCTCGCCACGTCGAACTCAGCATCAGCGGCATGACGTGCGCCTCGTGTGCGCGGCGCGTGGAACGCAAGCTGAACAAGCTCGACGGCGTCTCCGCCACCGTGAACTACGCGACGGAGAAGGCCAGCGTTCAGTTCCCCGGCACCCTGCGCGTCGACGACCTGGTCTCGACGGTGCGCGCGGCGGGGTACGACGCGGAGGAGCCGAAGCAGGAGACACCGGACGAGTCCGGTGAGCTGGGGCTCAGGTTCGCGCTGGCCGCGGCGCTCGGCGTGCCGGTGATCATCTTGTCGATGGTCCCCGCGTTGCAGTTCCCCGTCTGGCAGTGGGTGTCGCTGGCGCTGGCGAGCGTGGTCGTGTGGGTGTGCGGCTGGCCGTTCCACCGCGCCGCCGTGGTCAACGCACGGCACGGCGCCAGCACCATGGACACCCTCGTGTCGATGGGCGTCACGGTCTCGTACCTGTGGTCGCTCTACGCGTTGGTGTTCGGCGAGGCCGGGGCGATCGGCATGCGGCACGAGTTCAGCCCGCTGCGTCCCGCGGCGTCTTCGGCCTCCGGGGACGTCTACCTGGAGGTCGCGGTCGGCGTGACCGTGTTCCTGCTGCTCGGGCGCTGGCTGGAGGCGAGGTCCAAGCGCAGCGCGGGTGCGGCGATGCGGTCGCTGTTCGCGCTCGGCGCCAAGGACGTGGCGGTGCTGCGCGACGGCGTGGAGACCCGCGTCCCGATCGGGCAGCTCCGTGTCGGCGAACGGTTCGTCGTCCGTCCGGGTGAGCGGATCGCCACGGACGGCGCAGTGGTCGAGGGCAGCTCGGCCGTGGACAGCTCGATGGTCACCGGCGAGTCCGCGCCGGTCGAGGTCGGCGTGGGGGATCCCGTGGTCGGCGGGACGGTCAACGCGGGCGGCAGGCTGGTGGTCGAGGCGCGGTCCGTCGGCGCCGGCACCCAGCTCGCGCGGATGGCCAGGATGGTCGAGCAGGCGCAGGCGGGCAAGGCGGAGGTGCAGCGGCTGGCCGACCGGGTGTCGGCCGTGTTCGTCCCGGTCGTCGTGGTGATCGCCCTGGCGGCGTTCGGCGGGTGGCTGCTGGCGGGACGCCCGCTCGAGTTCGCGGTGACCACGGCGGTCGCGGTGCTCGTGATCGCCTGCCCGTGCGCGTTGGGCCTCGCGACCCCCACGGCGTTGCTCGTGGGCACCGGACGGGGCGCCCAGCTCGGGATCCTGGTGAAGGGACCCGAGGTGCTGGAGTCGACGCGGCGCGTGGACACCGTCGTGCTGGACAAGACCGGCACGGTCACCACCGGCCGTTTGACGCTGGTCGACGTGATTGCCGTGAACGGCGTTCCGCGCGACGAGGTGCTGCGTTTCGCGGCGGCCGTCGAGAACGCGTCCGAACATCCGATCGCCGCGGCGATCGTCCGCGAAGCCACCGAACTGCTTCCCGTTTCTCAGTTCGTTTCCACGGACGGCATCGGTGTCAGCGGAGTCGTCGAAGGACGGCGCGTTGTTGTCGGACGAGTGAGCGAAGTTCCGGTACCCCCGGAATTGACCGAGGCCGTGGCCGAGCACGCGACTCGAACCGTTGTCGCGGTTTCCTTTGATGACAAGGTTGTCGGTCTCGTCGTGGTGTCGGACGTCGTGAAACCCACGTCCGCGCAGGCGGTCCGGTCGCTGCGCCGGCTCGGCCTGCACCCGGTGCTGCTGACCGGCGACAACGCGTCGGTGGCCGCCGAGGTCGCCGCCGAGGTGGGTATCGACGAGGTCATCGCCGACGTCGTGCCAGGTGAGAAAGTCGCCGCAGTTCGCAACCTCCAGGCACAGGGCCGAGTTGTGGCGATGGTCGGCGACGGCGTCAACGACGCGCCGGCACTCGCCGCCGCGGATCTGGGGCTGGCCATGGGAACCGGCACCGACGCCGCGATCGAGGCGAGCGACCTGACACTCGTGCGCGGTGACCTGCGCGTGGCGGCGGACGCGATCCGGTTGTCCCGCAAGACTTTGAGTACCATCAAGGGGAATCTTTTCTGGGCTTTCGCCTACAACGTCGCTGGACTTCCGCTCGCGGCGCTGGGACTGCTGAACCCCATGATCGCGGGTGCCGCGATGGCGTTCAGCAGCGTCTTCGTGGTCACCAACAGCTTGCGACTGCGGGGATTCAGGCCATCGGCGGCTTAAGAATCTTGTCCGGGAACACTCCCCAAGACATCGTGCGCGTGCAACAATCCAAAAGCTGACACACCCCCGGTCAGCGCCTGTGGAGATCCCCTCCGGCCCCCGCGTTCCTCCCCCTGGCGCGGGGGCCTCTCCTCGTCCGCAGGCTGCTCGGCTCGCGTCCCCCAGCTACCGGAACCGCACAGGCGAAGATCCACTCGGGGTGGGTGACATCGACACCCTTCGAGTGACCCGAGTCACAGGAGTTTGGGTTCCGTGACCGAGCCGTTATCGTGTCCCGGTGCCTATCGGATCCCTCGGACGCTCCAAGTCCGGCCGTCATCGCCCAGCGGGCGAACCGCAGGAGACGCTGCCCGACGAGGAGCTGACCTCTTACCTGGCCGCCCTGGCCCCGGACTCGGACAACGAGACCACCGCATCGGGCTTCGGGAGCGCCCAGGTCTACCAGCTGCGACTGCAGCTGATGGCGAACGAGCAGCTCAAGGAACTCGCCGCCGAGCGCCAGACCTCTCCGCAGGCTCTCGCCACGGAGTGGGTCATGCAGCGACTGGAGTGGGAAGCGCGTCAGCGCGGCCACTAGTCGTCCACCAACAACGAAGAAGGACCCTCCGCCGAGCCCGGCAGAGGGTCCTTCTCACGTACGACGTGAATTGCGGCGAGATCAGATCAGATTGCGCGGACGTTCTGCGCCTGCGGACCCTTGGTGCCCTGGCCCACCTCGAACTCCACGCGCTGGTTCTCCTCCAGGGTCCGGAAACCCTGACCCTGGATCTCCGAGTAGTGGACGAAGACGTCTGCGCCGCCGTTGTCCTGGGCGATGAAGCCGAAGCCCTTCTCGGAGTTGAACCACTTGACAGTGCCCTGTGCCATGTACCTGCCTCCATCGCAGGAAAGCTTGGGGCTGCACCGTGCAACCCCGGCCGTCCCGGGGGCGTTCAGGTCGCTCGGTGAGAGCGCACAGCACGCCCGCGTGTCGTTCCGCGAGCGTGTGGAGCACGAACACAGAAACCACGGCCTGCGCGGGTCAGCCTAACGTGTGATGCGTCATAGCACTACAGGTCATTACTGGCCGGTTCGGCGCCTCAAAAGGAGGAAACTCGCTGGTCCGAGCGGGTGATCCAATTTCGGTGAGCAACGAGTTGGAGCCTCATGCGTCTTCTCCAGCGTTGGGCGAGGGGATCTTGGGGAGAAACGTGTTCAGGCCACTGTTTTTGGCTTTGCTGCTGGGATTGACCGCGTGCGGCGCCGCACCCGACGCACCGTCGGGGCCGGCTGCTCCGGTCGTGGAGGACAAGGCGAAGGCGGCACTCAGCGTGACGCCCGCATCGGGTGACGCGGTCAGCCCGTCCGGACCATTTCAGGTCGGGGTGACCGGAGGAGCGCTGACCGCCGTCGCGCTCACGGGCGCGGACGGCAAGGTCGTCAAGGGGGAGCTGACCGGCGACAGGTGGGTGGCGACCGAGGACCTGGGCTACGGCAAGGCCTACACGTGGTCGGGGTCGGCCAGGGGTGGGGACGGCGCTGACGTGCCGGTCTCCGGGTCGTTCCGCACGGTCAAGCCGCAGCGGCTCATCAGCGCGTCGCTGAACGTCGGCGACCACCAGACCTACGGCATCGCGATGCCGATCAAGGTCACCTTCAGCGCGCCGGTGCAGGACAAGGCGTCGGTGCAGAAGGCCATGACCGTCAGGACCTCCGTGCCGACCGAGGGCGCGTGGGCGTGGCTGTCCGACCGCGAGGCGCACTGGCGTCCGCGCGACTACTTCAAGCCGAACACCGAGGTGTCGGTCGACGTCGACGTGTACGGGGTGCCGTTCGGGGGCGGCGCCTACGGAGCGTCCGACCTGCACGTGCAGTTCAAGATCGCCGACCGCGCGCTGGTGGCCAAGGCCAACACGCAGACCAAGCGGTTCGAGATCTACCGCGACGGCACGCTGCTGCACGACTTCCCGGCGTCGTACGGGATGGAGCACGACAAGCGGGCCGAGACCCGCGGCGGCATCCACGTGGTGCAGAGGAAGGAAGCCGCGCGGACGATGACCAACGACGTCTTCGGCTACAAGGACGTCCCCGTCACCTGGGCCGTGCTGATCTCGCAGAACGGCGAGTTCGTGCACGAGAACAACGGCACGATCGCGAAGCAGGGCAAGGAGAACGTCTCCCACGGGTGCGCGAACCTGTCCGGCCCCAACGCGAAGGTCTTCTACGACCTCACGATGATCGGTGACCCGGTCGAGGTCGTCGGTTCGTCCCAGCAGCTGCAGGCGTCGGACGGCGACTACTACGACTGGGCGTTCGACTGGGCCACCTGGACCTCGAAGTCCGCCGTGGCGTCCTAGCTCTTCTCGGTGACCTGGGGTGGCTGCGGGATCTCGTAACCCGACGGACCGACGTTGCGTTCGAGAGCCCGCTTCCACTCGCCACTGGAGATCATCTTCTCGATGGCCTCGTTGATGGCGTCCCGCGACTCGGCGTCACCCTTGGGCACGCCGATGCCGTACCGCTCCTTGGAGAACGTCTCGCCGACGAGCTTGAGCAGCTCGGGGTTCTCTGCGGCGAACCCCGCCAGGATGACCTCGTCGGTCGTGACGGCGTCGACGTTGCCCGCCATGAGAGCGATCACGCAGTCGGAGTACTGGCCGTACTCGACGATCTGCACGTTCTGCGAGAAGTCCGTCTTCACCTTCTGGGCGGACGTGGACCCCTTGACCGAGCACAGCTTCCGGCCGTTCATGGTGTCCGGGCCCTGGATGGCCGTCTCGGTGTAGCGCACCAGCATGCCCTGACCGGTCTCGAAGTACGGGCCGGCGAAGGCGACCTTCTGCTTGCGGGCGTCCGTGATCGAGTACGAGGCGACGATCATGTCAGCCTCGCCGTTCTCCAGCATCGACTCACGGGCGGCGCCGCGAGCCTCCTTGAACGTGATGCCGGTTTCCTTCACGCCGAGCTCGTTCGCCACGTACTTCGCGACGTCCACGTCGAAGCCCACGAACCGGCCGTCGAGCCGCCTCTCGCTGAGGCCCGGCTGGTCGTAGCGGATGCCGATGGTCAGCTTTCCTGAGTCAGCACGTCCGATGACTGTGTCGGTGTCACCGCTTCCACAGGCAGAGGCGAGCACCGCTACGGCAGTCAGTAGCGCGGCATGACGGATCACAACAGGCCTTCCAGGGGTGGTGTGGAGTCGTGCGCAATGCTACGGACCTGCGGCGATGATCGACTGTGACGTATGACAACTACGGGAGCCTCGCTTTACTGGGCGTCACATGCCTTCCATGGCGTTCAATCGCGCGCCTCAGATGACCGGGAGGAGCGAGCCTCCTGATCTTGCCCGGTATCAAAAGCGCAGCTCGGCGCATGATCTTCAACCACAGGTCGGCGTGCGCGTACGGCGCGCGGCCGTACAGCTCAAGGGCCCAATCGGGCAACACCGAGTAGGCCAGGTGGCCTACCAGAACCCGGTAGAGCGGGAGTCCGTGACGGACGAAACCCTGCACCGGCGGGCCGTGCAAGAAGGTGTAGATCACATCCGAATCGGACGTTCGGCGCAACTCGGGACGTATCCGATCGAAGTAGTCGGCCATCTCGCGACGCGATCCCGGTACTTCGTCCGGGTGCAATCCGACCAAACTGGCGCCGAATCGCTGCTCCGCGTAGTAGAGGTCCTTCTGCCGGTCCGACAGCCCGTACCCCGCGCGGTCGAGAACTGTTTCGAAGCACGAAACCTCCGAGCAATGTACCCAGAGCAGCAGTTCGGGGTCGTCGACGCGGAACGTCCGGCCGTCGACGACGCCGCGGAGGCTGCGGTGGGTGGCCCGCACCCGTGCCGCCGCGGCGGCGATCTCCTCGTCGGTGCCGTAGACGCCGAGACCGACGAAGTCCGCCGTCCGCTTCAGCCTGCCGAGCGGGTCGGCCTGGAAGTTCGAGTTCTGCACGACGCCGGCGACGGCTCTGGGGTGCAGTGCCTGCAGGTAGAGGCTGGCGATCCCGGCGATCCACATCGTCGGGTCGGCGTGCATCTGCCAGCTCACGGAGTTCGGATCGGGCATGCGGACATCGTCGCGCCTGAGGAGGATGATGGCCATGGACCTGGACCAGGCACGGGAAGTGCTCCGCAGTCAGCACCGAGCGGTGTTCTGCGCGATGAAGTCGGACGGCACGCCGGCCATGTCGCCGGTGCTCGTCGCGCTGGCGGACAACGGTGACGTGCTCGTCTCCACACGAGCGACGGCGTACAAGACGAAGCAGGTTCAACGCGACCCGAACGTCTGGCTGTGCGTGCTGCCGGACAGCTTCTTCGGCCAGTGGATCCAGATCACCGGAACGGCGGAGGTCGTGCCGTTGCCGGAGGCGATGGACCTGCTGGTCGAGTACTACCGGACGGTCTCCGGCGAGCACCCCGACTGGGACGAGTACCGCGAGGCGATGCGGCGCGAGCAGCGCGTGGTGCTGCGCGTCTCCCTCACCGGCGCGGGGCCCGACAGGACGGGCTGACGCCCGTGCCGTAACACCGTTAGCGGGCAAAACGATTCCACGGGGACGGCGGTTACCGCGCAGGCGGACCCTGGGGAGCGGAAGCGATGAGTGGTGTCAGACGCCGCGGCTGGTTCACAGCCGCGGTGGCGGTGATGGGCGCCGCCCTGATCGCGGCCTTGTTCGCGACACCACCGGACAAGCCCGTGGACATCCGTCTCGTCGCCCCGCCCCCACCGTCGCCCGAGGTCATCACCGCGACCGCCACCACGACGGTCTCCGCCATCGGCGGTGTGCGGTTACCGCCTCCTCCACCGCCTCCCCCACCTCCGCTCGCCGGTGTCGAACCGCCTCCCCGGCACGGGCAGGAGCCGCCACCTCCTCCTCCGCCACCGCAGCCGCCGCGCAAGCCCAAGCCCAAGCCACCCACCCTGTTCGACCTCCTGCGCTGCGACTCGAAGTGGATCTCCGACGCCGACTTCAACCGCTGCCTGGACTGGCCGCTCGGCGCCGAGGAGTTCTGCGACTTCCTGGCGGAGAACCACCTGCGCCCCGTGGACCTGCGCGGACCGAACGGCCGCCGCTTCGAGCGGTACGACTGCGACTAGGCCTTGAGCTCGCTCAGCCTCCTGAGGTTCGCCTCCGCCAGCGAGCCGAGCAGCTGGGCCTCGCCGAGGTAGTGGTCGTCGATCAACGCCTCGACCTCGTCGTCGTTCATCGCCGGCACGATCCTCGCCGCCATCCGGTTCATGTTGCGGTAGCTGCCCTGCAACAGGAACGGCTCCTCGCCGGGGTTCGCCGCGGACGCGATGTAGGCCTGGTTGACCTTGAGCACCACCTGCTGAACCCGTCGCAGCTTGCGGACCACCGACAGCATCCGTTCGAGCTCGACGGTCTCGTGGTCGTGCCGGACGCTCTCGCCGTTCGCCAGGCGCACCAGCGGTTCCACGTCGACGCCGTTCAGCGTCGGGTTCGAGCCGGACGCGTTCTCCAGGTAGCTCAGCGCGAAGAGTGCGTCGCGACCCGACAGCACGTCGCCGAGGTTCCACACGTCCGCGCGGTTCGCGAGCATGTCCGGAACGCGGAAGGCGCGGCCGGTCTCGGTGTAGGGGTTGCCCGCCATCGACACGGCGAAGCGCTTGCCCCGCAGGTCGAACGTGCGTGCCTCGCCGTCCCAGACGCCGTCGACACGTCGCTGGGCGTCGCACAGCGAGATGAACTTCTGCAGCAGCTCGGGTGACGTGTGCTGGATGTCGTCGAGGTGCAGCAGAACGTTGCTGCCCAGGGCGAACGCGAAGTTGATCCGTTCGACCTCCTGGCGGGCAGTGGCATTCGGTGCCTCCTTGGGGTCGAGCGAGGTGACTCCTGTGCCCAGCGCCGGGCCGTTGACCTTGACGAAGACCATGCCGAGGCGGTTCGCGACGTACTCCACCAGCGTGGTCTTGCCGTAGCCAGGCGGGGAGATCAGCATCAGCAGGCCGGTGCCGTCGTCCAGCTGCTTGGCGAGGTTGTCGCCGATCAACGGCAGGTAGACCTCGTTCAGCAACCTGTTGCGCACGAACGTGTTCAGCACCGCGGGCCGGTAGTCGTCGAGCCTCAGCCTGCGGCGTTCCTGCGCGAGCAGCTCGTCGCGCCGGCGCTGGTAGGCGCGGAACGCCGGCACCTGTTCGGTGGTGAAGGTCCTGAGCCTGGTCAGGGTCTCGTCGAGGCGGAGCTCCATCGACTGGTCCCTCACGCGCGGGTGCGTGCCGAGCAGGCCCGTGACGGTCTCGCTCAGCGCGGCGCCGGAGTCGTAGCGCGGCAGGTCGGTGAGCAGGACAGCGACGACCTCGGGGAACTCCGGGCAGTCCTCGTCGCCGAGGAACGCGCTGAGCCACGCCTCGATCAGGTCGCGGTCGTGCAGCTCCTCGGTGACGACCGCGCGGAACCTGTCGATCACCGCGCGGGCGGCCTTGCTGGTGACGAACCCCGCTGGCTCGCAGGCGAGCTCCTCGAACAGGTACTCGGCCGCCAGATCCGGCAGGCCGAACTGCGCGCACAGCTCGGGAATCCCGTGCGTGCCACCGAAGATCGTGCGGGCACGGGCCAGCGACTCGGCCTTGCGCGCCCACACCGCTCGTTGCTCGGCCGGCTGTTCCGACCAGAAGAGCTGGGCCCGGGCACGGGTGGCCGGCGGGTACCGCAGCAGTCCGGCACCGGCGTGAAGTCGTTGCAGGACAGCGAGGATCTTCTCGGCGTCGTGGTCGTGGACGCCCTTCTCGTAGCCCTCGTCGTAGCGTTCCGCGGCGGCGTTCGCGACGTCGGTGCGACCTTCGGCGAGCAGGCAGCCGGCGAGGTGCTCCGAGCGGTAGACGTCCTGGGTCTCGGAGACCAGCAGCTGGTCCCAGAACGGCCTGGTCTCCGCGAAGCGGGGATCGGTGACCTCGCTGCGGTAGTCGGTTCCCGTGATCGCGTAGAACAACCGGCCGTCGCGCGGCACCAGGGTGAGGTTCATCGGCTCGGTCGTCACCGGGAAGCGGTGACGACCGAGCACGATCGACGCGCCGTCGTACAGATCGGCCCGGTCCCGCAGTGCCCGGCCTCCCTCTTGCCGGGCATCGCGCAGACCCGCGTCGAGCTCGTCGGCCCGCACGTCGCCGAGCTCCCTGAGCTGGCCGGCGACGGCACGGACCTTGGCGACCATCGGGTCGCCGGCGAAGTACGTGTTGATCTCGTCGGCGGAGGTGAGCTTGCCGACGCGGCGGCGGATCGTGCCGAGCACCCGTTCCGCGGACTGGACGAGCCTGTCGGCCTTCCGCGCGCGTTCGTCGAGCAGCGTCTGCTTGCGCGCGGAGAACGCCTCGTAGACGTCCGTGCGCTTGGCGCCGACCTGGGCGAGGAAGTCGTCGAACTCGCCGAACCGCGACTCCAGGTTCTCCAGCCGGAGCAACAGGCTTCCGAGCTGGTCGTCGCAGCGCTGCGGGGTGTCCGCGACCGCCAGGGCACCCGTGACGGCCTGGCCCAGCAACGCGAACTCGGCGGCGAACTCCGCCCTGCCCTCTGCGTTCGCGAGCCCGGCGCGCCGACCGTCCACAGTGGCGCGTGCGCGGTTGACCGCCGCCAGCACCTCGCCGATGCTCGCGAGGATCGCCGTGCGGGTGGTCGGGTCGGCGGCGTCGAGCGTGCTGACGACCTCGGTCAGCACCTCCAGCCCTGCCTGCTGCTCTGCCAGCCGTTCGCGCAACGGTGCCGCCTCGGCCGCGGTCGTCAGCTCCGCGGCGGCGATCTGGCCGATTTCCTCGTGGTACTGGGCGAACGCGCCCTCACCGCTCAGGAACGCGATGGCCCTCCGCGCCGACGCGCCCAGTTCCTCGACCAGCTCGGCCTCACGGCGGTCGATCTCGTCCAGGTCGACGTACTTCAGGTCCTTGAGGGTGATCAGACGGCCCTGGGCGGACCGCAGGTCGGCCAGCAGCCGCACCCACTCGTCGGCGCTCCTCGGCGCGGCCGACCTGGCGAGCCTGATGAGCGACGCGAGCTTCTCGGAGGCGGCGTGGAGCTGTCCCGCGGCGTGCTCGGTGAGCGCGCGAACGGCCTCGAACTCGTCCAGCACCTGTTCCGCTGTGGCGCGGACGGCCAGGACGTGCTGCCTCAGGCCCGTCTCGCCGAGCCAGTGGACGCTGTCGACCACCCTGGTGCACAGGGCGATCAGGCCCTCGAACACCGGTGCGTTCGGGGTCATCTCGGCGCTCATCCTGGTGATGGACAGGCAGTCCGAGATGCCGCGGACGAGTTCGGCGTTCCCGATGCGGGCGAGCGGGCCCGCCTGGTCCGGCAGCACCTCGTCCTGCACGAACGGCGTGCGCCACACCTGCATCGGGTGCACGCGCACGGGTTCGGCGCTCGTCTCGCGGAAGATCACCAACGTGCCGTCGGCGAAGAGCGAGTAGCCGTGGCACACCAGCGGGGTGGCGACCTCCTTGCGGATCACGTTGTAGGGCAGCAGCAGGCTGCGGCCCTCGCGGCGGGCGTGGAAGACGTACAGGACGTCCTCGCCGTTCGCGGACCGGACGACCCGTTCGAACTCCAGCTCGTCGGTGTCGACGTCGAACGTCTTGTCCGTGCCGGTGACCAGGCAGTACCCGCCGGGGAAGATGATCCCCTGGTCCTCGGGCAGGCGCTGGCAGGCCTGGCCGATGCCGTCGAGCCTCGTGACCTCCTTGGTGCGGGTGTTGAACACCAGGTGCCGCCACGCCGTCTCCTTGTACGGCAGGATGCGCAGCAGGATCAGCGGGCCGACGCGGGCGTAGTGCACGTCGGCGTCCGCGAGGCTCTGCAGCGGTTCGTCGACGGGCTCGGAGTAGACGCCCTCGCCGGACTCGGTGTTGTCCTCGATCTTGACGGTGAGCGTGCCGCCGACCGTCTCGACGAAGACCTCGTCGTCGATCGCGATGTGCGGGTGCCGGCCGAGCACGTGCTGCTCGCGGGTCGTCTCGACCCAGGTGAAGTCGTGCGAGGGCGGGAAGACGTGGTCGCGGTCGCCGCGGTTGTCGACGTAGGTGACCGTGCCGTCGGCCGCGATGTCCCAGCGCAGCACGCGGATGTCCTCGATCCGCGCGCCGGTCTGGAACACCGCGAGCAGCCGCGAGTCGACCGTGCGCAGTTGCAGCAGCCGGGTCTCGCGGTAGTAGCGGTAGAGCTCGGCGAAGTCGTTGCGGAATTTCGGGTCGTCCAGGAACTCCGCCTCGGCCGCGCCGAAGTCCCTGCCGTGCGCCGCGAAGACGTCGTCGACCGTCGTCTCGGTCTTGAGGCCCATGAAGACGTTGTAGCCGAACAGCATCACGTCGCCGAGCGCCACGATGTCGCGCGGCACGCAGTTGTTCCCGGTGCGGATGCGTTCGGTGGCGACGAGTTCGAGTGCCGTGCTGCCGAACGTCTCGACGCGCTGGTCGTTCAGCGCTTCGGTGCTGCGGGCGAGCTCGCCGGCCTGCTCGGCCAGCCTCGCCCGCAGCACCTCGTAGGTCCCGGCGTCCAGTCCGGGAGGGTTGGGCACCGTCATGCGGGCTGGCCGTTGTTCTTGGCCATCTGGGTGAGCGCGATGGCGGCGGCGATGTTCTGCGCGTCACCCGTGGTGAAGGAGCTGAGGATCTTGGTCAGGTCCTCGGGGAAGCTCGCGGAGCCGTCCATCCACTTCGACCCCAGCGCCTGCACCACCTCAGAGCCGCCGACGAAGCCGTCGACCTGCTTGCCCGCGGTGATCGAGCTGGCGATCCGGTCGAAGAACATCGTGTCGCCACCGATGATGTCGATGTCGGCCTTCTCCAGGCCGGCCGCGAGCACCATGGCCTGCGCCTCGGCGATCTCGCGCTGCACGTCGATGCCCCTGAGCCGGATCTCCTTCTCCGCTTCGAGACGGAGCCGGTACTCCTCGTGCTCGCGGGTCGCGGTGTCGAGCGCGGCCATCGCCTCCGCCTTGTGCGACAGGCCTTCCGCCTCGCCCTTGAGGCGTTCCTTGATGCCCTCGGCGTCGGCCAGCGCCTTCTCGCGGTCGACCACGGCCTCCGCGCGGCCCAGCGCCTCGGACGCGGCGGCGTCGCGTTCCTTGACCAGCGCGTCCGCCAGACCCTTCGCCGCGGCCTCCGCCTGCGTGCCCTCGGCGAGACGGATCTTGGCGCGGGTGTCCAGCTCGGCGGCCTGGTTGCGCGCCTCGGCGAGCACGACCTCTTCCCTGGCCTTGTGCTGCGCGGCCTGTTCCGCGGCCTCCGCCGCCTTGATGTCCTTGACCAGCGACTGCTGCGCCTCGGCCTCGGCCATGATCACGATCTGCTGGCGCTCGCGCTCGGCCTCCTCGACCGCGCGCAGGCGCTTGATGTTCTCCTCCTGCTCGGCCACGGTCTTCTCGACCGCGACCCGCTCGCGCACCAGGTCGGCAATCGCGCGGCGCTCGTGCTCGAGCTCCTTGTCCTTCTCGATCATGCGCAACGAGGTCTCGCGTTCGCGGGCGATGACCTCCAGCATGCGGTCCTTCTCGATGCGTTCGGTCTCGACGGCGATCACGCGCTCGCGGTTCTTCTCGGCC
>JASLAV010000218.1 GCA_030146905.1 Lentzea sp.
CGGGCATGGCCGAGGCGATCTCGCGGGCCCGGTTCCCGGTGGTGGTGGCGTCGCGGACCGGTGCCGGGACGACGTTCCGCGACACGTACGGCTTCCCCGGCTCCGAGTCGGACCTGATCGCGCGTGGCGTGGTGATGGCCGGGTGGTTGTGCCCCCGCAAGGCGCGCGTGCTGCTGCGTCTCGCCCTCGGCGCTACACAACCTATCGGGGACGTTTTCGCAGCTAGGGGCGGTGTTTTTTAGCTCTGTTTTCACCCGAACGAGTCGGTGTATGGGGCTGCTTCAAGCTTTAGCTTCGTAGGAATGACCGCGATCACATCCACCGCGTACAGCCGGGATCTCGGCGACGAACTGCGCCGGTTGAGGGAGACGTGCACGTCCTTCACCGGCCGCGCGATGGCAGCTCACCTCGGCTGGGACCCGAGCAAGGTGTCGAACATCGAGAACGGCAAGGCGCGTGCCACCGAGGTCGACCTCGTGCAGTTCGTGGCGACCTGCGGCAAGGGCCTGGAGTACCTGGAGGAGTTCCGCAGCCGCTACCACCACGCCTTCGACCGGTACTGCGTGCAGCTGCCGGACAACCTCCGCACGCTGGCGATGACCGAGGCGACGGCCAGGAAGATCGTGTCGTACGAGGTGATGGTCCCGCCGGGCCTTCTCCAGACCCGGGACTACGCCCGTGCCCTGCTCGCCGAGGGCGGGATCGAGGCGCCGGAGGATGTCGAGATGTTCGTCCAGGCGCGCATGGAGCGGCAGTCGGTCCTGGGGCGGGTTTACCGCCCGGAGTGCCTCTTCTACGTGCACGAGCTCGCGTTGCAGACGCGTGTGGGAAATGCCCGGATCATGGAAGACCAGTACCTGCGGCTGCTCTTCAAGACGCACATCCTCCGCATCGTGCCCGCGTACGTCAGGAGTGCTGTTCCCCAGTCCAAGCTCACGCTGTACGAGTTCGACAAGGCGCAACCGGTCGTGTTCAGCGAAACCGACATGGCGCAGGTGTTCGCGCAGGACAACGCTGCCGTGAGGCGGGCCAGGAGGATGTTCGAGCGGTTGGATGCAGTGGCCTTGGATGCGGAACAATCTCGGAGCAAGCTGGCGGAGTACGTCAGCGGACTGCGAGAGGACTTCCATGGCCCCCGAACGGATCTGGCGTAAGAGCACTCACAGCACGGCCAACGGATCGGGCGACTGCGTCGAGGTGTCGCTCGCCCAGGACGCCCTCGTCCGCGACACGAAGAACGCGAGCGGTGACGTGCTCGCGTTCTCCGCCCCTGCCTGGCGCGCCCTGGTCAGCTGGCTCTGACCACCGACGTGTTCGCGGTCTCCACCGTCACCCGCACGGTCTGAGGCGCGAGCGACTGCAGGTACTGCGCGTGGTCAGAGCCGAGCGTGTCGCTGAACGCGATGAACGCGAGCCGCGGCATCTCGAACGCGGTGGTCGCGCAGAACTCCTCCAGCCTGTCGAACCCGCGCCGGATGCCGGTGGCGTCGAGCCCGAACGCGGCGTGCCGGTCGAGCTTCGCGGCACCGATGTCGAGCAGGTGCAGCGCGTGCATGGCGTGGGTGAACGCCATCGCGCACACCTCGATGCGCGCGCACGACTTCAGCAGCGTCCGCACCATCGACGGGTGCAGCGACTTGCCGGACGTGCGCAGGACGATGTCGATCCCGGCGGTGCGGAACTGGTCGACGATCTCGAACAGGCCCGGCACGCCGAGGGGCTCCCCTCCTCCCAGCGTGACGGTGTCCGGTCGCATCGAGATGAGCGCGCGAGCGATGTGCAGCATTCGGTCGTGGCTGAGGCGCGCGTGCGCGACGTCCCAGGTGATGTCCATCGGGCCCCCTTCGGCGGATACCGCCGATCCAAATGGGGGATGTGTCCCGTCGGCAGGTGACCGTTGTCCCGACTTACCGGGGACTTCCGAGCCCGGCCTCGCGTGCTCGCACTATGGCCTGCGCGCGGTCGGCCACCTGAAGCTTCGAGAAGATCGCGGACACGCGGTTGCGCACGGTCTTGCTGGACAGGCTCAGCCGGTGCGCTATCGACGGGTTGTCGAGCCCGGACGCCATCAGCTCCAGCACGTCCCGCTCGCGGTCCGTGAGCTGCGGGAACAGCACCGCCTTCGAAGAGGAGATCGCGGTGAAGTAGCCCATCATCCGTTGCGCGATGGTGGCGCTGAAGATCGCCTCGCCGGCTCCTATGGCCTGCACCGCGCGCACGATCTCCTCGTCGTCGGTCGTCTTGACCAGGTAGCCGCGGGCGCCGGCCTTCATCGCCGCGAACACCAGTTCGTCGTCCTCGTGCATCGTCAGCACGAGCACGCCCAGCGACGGCAGGACCTCCAGGACGCGTTGCGCGGCCTCCACACCACCCAGGCCCGGCATGTGCAGGTCCATCACGACGACGTCCGGTTCCAGGTCGAGGACGACCGACACCGCCGTGAGACCGTCCGCGGCCTCGCCGACGACCTCCAGGCCGTCCTCGCCGTCCAGCAACGCCTTCAGGCCGCGCCGGAACACGGGGTGGTCGTCAACGATCACAACCCGCGTCATTGGGCCTCCAACGGGATTCGCGCCACCACCCGAGTGCCGTGCGGGTGAGCGGGTCCCACTGTGCACGATCCACCCAGCTCCGCGCAGCGTTCTCGCATCGAGTCGAGACCGACGCCGGGTTTCGCGTCCGGTGCGACGCCGCGTCCGTCGTCGACGATCTCCACGACCAGGTCGCCGTCGGTGCGCACGGTGATCACGCACTTCGAGGCGCCCGAGTGCCGTGCGGTGTTGGCCAGCGCCTCCGCGACGATCCGGTAGGCCGCGACCTCGACCGCGGCGGACAGCCCGTCGAGGCGCTCGGCCTCGACCTCGACGCGGAGGTCGCCGTTGAACCGCGCCGCCTCGTCGCGCACGGCCAGCGCCAGGCCCTGGTCGAGGATCGGCGGCCGCAGCCCGTCCACGAGCCTGCGCACCTCGACGGCGGTCGTGTCGACGTCGCTCAGCACCGGGTCCAGCACGTCGCCCAACGACCGGCGCAACGCTCTGAGCTGCAACCGGATGCCGACCAACGCCGGTCCGACGCCGTCGTGCAGGTCGCGCCGCAACCGCAGCCGTTCTTCTTCGCGCGCACGCACGAGTCGGTCACGCGCGAGCTGCAGGTCCGCGGTCAGCTTGATCGACTGCGCGGCCGGGGCGGTCGACCGGGCGAGGTCCACGAGCAGGCTCAGCTCGCGGTCGCTCAGCCGCTCGTCGGGTGCCCGTGGTTCGACGACGAGGTCGCCGACCTGCGTTCCCCGGTACGTCATGGGGAAACGCAGCTGCGGCCACCCGCGACTGCGTCCGTGCTCGGCCAGCACGGATCCACCGCGGATCGCCACGTACGGCAGCTTCAACGACTCGGCGACGGTCTGGGCGACCGTCGGCAGGACGTCCTGCGACCGTTCGAGCTTCTCGCTCAAAGTGGACAGAGCGGCGTAGGGATCGGCGCGCTCGCCGAACAGCCACCGGTCGAGCTTGCGCTGCACCCAGCTGCGGATCGGCGCGAACACCAGACCCGCCGCCACGACCCCGATGACCTCGGCGTCGTTGGTGAACAGCTGACCCGCCCCGATCATCACGCCGAGGTAGACGAGCAGGAGCACGACCGTGAGCGAGCCGTAGAGCAACGACCGGTGGATCAGCAGGCTGATGTCGTACAGGCCGTACCGCAGGATGGCGATCACCGCGGCGGCGGGGAACGCGAGCACACCGATGATCCACGCGACGTGCCCGTCCGTCGTCTCCACCGCGGTCGCGACGACGGCCAGCAGCAGCAACGCGAACGCCCAGATGAGCAGGCGGCGTTCATCGCCCTCCGCCCGTCGCCAGCGGATGAACAACGACACCACGGCCGCGACCACGGAGACCCCTGCCGCGAGCACGGCGATGAGAGTGATCGTCTTGGCGAGTCCGCCACCGCTGCTCTGCCAGAACCCGGCGGGGTCGCCCCAGGACGCCCACGCGATCCCGATCGCGCCCGCGACAGCGCTGAACAACGACGCGCCGATGGCGATCCACCAGCGGTCGTTCAACGGCTTGCCGTTCGGGAAGACCAGTGCCACGGCGGGCAGCAACGCGTAGGTGGGCCACCAGACCCACGCCTCGACCCATCGGGCCGGGTGGTCGGCAGGATGGCCGGCGACCGCGACGGCGATACCGCCGAAGACGCCCATGACCAGCAGCAACCACCCGACGGCCGACCTGCGGACGTGGGCGGTCACCCGCACCCCGAGCAGGGTGCAGGCGAACGCGACCAGCCAGTTCCGCGGATGCGAGACAGCGCCGGTGACCGCTGTGTGCACGACGGCGAAGAGCACACAGGCGGCCACCAACGCGCCGATGACCCGGGCGAGGAGGACCTCGCCGCGGGTCAGTCGTTGAGCCAGTGCCACAGGTTGTGGAAAGGAGAGCCGGCGTCGAGCGTGTTCAGACCTCCCGGCCAGCCCTGGAAGGTCATGAGCCGGTGACGCAGCTGGTCGACCGACACCGGTTCGGCCGGCTTGTGGACGTGGTCGAAATCGACGTCCCCAGGCTGCGGGTTCATCGCCCGCGCCTGAAGCTCCGCGTACCACGCGAGGAGCTCTTCGTCGGACATGTGCGAAAAGTACGGCGGTACAACTTTCTGCCCGGACTTCGACATGTCTGGAAGGAGTCACGGGCACTCGTCTGGATACACGAGTGCCCGCGAACGTTCACCGTCAGATCAGGGCAGGACCTGGATCTTGCGGCCCTTACCCGCCTTGAACTGGTCCAACGCCCCCGCGTAGTCGTCCAGCGGCACCCTGTCGCTGATGAAGATCTCGGGGTCGAGCACACCGGTCGCGAAGAGGTCCGCCGCTCGTTCGAACGAGTGCAGCACCGCCATCGAGCCGGTGATGGTGATCTCCTGGTTGTAGATCTTGTACGGCTCGATGGTGACCCGCGCGGAGTAGTCCGAGACGCCGAACTGGAGGAACGTGCCGCCCTTCGCGACCCGGCCGAGCCCGTCCTGGATGGCCTTCTCGTTGCCGGTGGCGTCGATGACGACGTCCCAGCCCTGCGGCCGGTCCAGCTCGTCCGGCGACGCCGCGACGGCCGTGACGCCGAGCTGGCGGGCGGTCTCCAGGCGGTCCGGGTTGAGGTCCACGACCTCGATCGACGACGCGCCGGTCAGCTTGCCGAGCTGGAGCATCATCAGGCCCATCGTGCCCGAGCCGTAGATCAGCACCCGTGACGCCATCTGCGAGCGCAGCACGTCGTAGCCGCGGACCGCGCACGACAGCGGCTCGATGAGCGCCGCGTCCTCGATCCGCACGTGGTCGGGCAGCTTCACGCAGTTCGCCACGGGCGCCACCGCGAACTCCGCCGCGCCACCGGACGTCGTGACGCCGATGGCGGCCCAGCGCTCGCAGAGGTTGTTCTTGCCCGCACGGCACATCCGGCACTCGTGGCAGTACAGCGACGGGTCGACGGCCACCCGGTCGCCGACCGCGAGCTCGTTCACCTGCGAGCCGATCTCGACGATCGTGCCGGCGAACTCGTGGCCCGGCACGACCGGCAGGGTGGGAGCGAACTCGCCCTGCAGGATGTGCAGGTCCGTTCCGCAGATCCCGCAGGCCGCCACGTCGACGACCACTTGGCGCGGACCGCACTTGGGATCGTCCACAGTGGTCACTTCGACGGAACCGACGCCGGTGATCACTGCTGCTTTCACTTGACTGCTCCCAACGAAAGGCCCTGGACCAGCTTGTCCTGGGCGGCGAACCCGGCGATCAGCACCGGCAGAGAGACCACGACCGCCGCGGCGCAGACCTTGGCCAGGAAGAGGCCCTGCGACGTGACGAACCCGGTCAGGTACACGGGGGCGGTGCCGGCGACGACACCGGTGAGCACCCGCGCGAAGAGCAACTCGTTCCAGCTGAAGATGAAGCAGATCAACGCCGTCGCCGCGATGCCGGGCATCGCGATGGGTGCCACCACCCGCCGCAGGATCGTGACCAGCCCAGCACCGTCGATGGACGCCGCCTCGAGGATCTCCTTGGGGACCTCGGAGAGGAACGACCGCATCAGCCACACCGCGATCGGCAGGTTCATCGAGCAGGACAGCAGCGTGAGGAACGAGATGTTGTCGAGCATCCCGGAGAACTGCGCGATCAGGTAGATCGGCAGCAGCGCCGCGACGACCGGCATCATCTTGGTGGAGAGGAAGAAGAACAGGACGTCCGTCCACTTCTCCACCGGCTTGATCGACAACGCGTACGCGGCCGGGATCGCCAGCAGCAGCACGATGATCGTCGACCCGATCGAGGCGCTGAACGAGTTGATCAGCGGCGGCCACGCGCCGGCGTTGAAGAACTCCTCGTAACCGTCGAGCGTGAGCGGTGCCAGGAGGGACGGCGGGTTCGTGGCCGCGTCCGACTCGCTGTGCAGCGAGGTCAGGAACATCCAGGCCACGGGCGCGAAGAACACGATGCCCGCGAACCAGGCGAGCACACCCCAGATCCTGTTCATCGCTTCTCCTCCTTGAACAGCGAGGACACGGTGCGCAACGCGAACGTGGCGATGACCATCGAGCCCGCCACCACGATCACGCCGGCCGCGGACGCCTCGCCGTACTCGTGGGCCTGGTAGAAGGTCTGGTAGATCATGTACGGCAGGTTCGCCGTGCCCAGGCCACCGGACGTGATCGTGAAGACCGCGTCGAAGTTCTGCACGACGTAGATCGAGCCGAGCAGCCCGCCGAGCTCCAGGTACTGGCGCAGGTGCGGGAACGTCAGGTAGCGGAAGATCTGGAACGACGAGGCGCCGTCGATCGTCGCCGCCTCGACCGGTTCGATCGGCTTGCTCTGCAACCCCGCCAGCAGGATCAGCATCATGAACGGCGTCCACTGCCACACCAGCGACAGCACCACGGCGCTCATCGGCATGGAGCTGATCCAGTCCGGCTGGGCCTCGAAGCCCAGCCAGTTCAGGATTCCGTTGAACAGGCCGTACTCCGGGTTGTAGAGCACGTGCTTCCAGATCAGCGCCGCGGCCACCGGCACGACCAGGAACGGTGCGATCAGCAACGTCCTGACGAACCCGCGACCGGCGAACTTCTTGTCCAGCAGCAACGCGAGCCCCAGCCCGAGGAGCAGGCTGATGATCACGACCGACGCGGTGAGCACGATCGTGTTCACGACGGACGAGCGCAGGTCGGGGTCGGTGAACACGTTGACGTAGTTGTCGAACCCGGCGAACCCGCGGTTGGTGGGGTCGAGCGAGTTCCACTTCATGAACGAGATGACCAGCGTCGCCACGAACGGCAGCTGCGTCACGATGATCAGGAAGATCAGCGCGGGCAGCAGGGGT
>JASLAV010000260.1 GCA_030146905.1 Lentzea sp.
CGGCTGTGGTGGTCAGAATGCGTTTCCCCATGTCACCACAACGCGTCAATACGGGCGTTTTGCTGCTTTCATGGCCGAAACGAGCATGGGACGCACTTTCGGCCAATGCACGTCCTGCTGGCACGAGAACGGCGGCACGAAACCGCCGCACGTGCCGGACCGGGCGCCGATCTCCCACACGAAGCTCGGCACCCCCAGGTCGTCGTACACCCAGTCGTCCGTGGCGCCGGAGGCGTTGTAGAGCAGCTCACCCGGCTGGCCCGCGGTGAACCCCGACAGCGACGCCATGTCCTGGGCGATCCTGCGCAGCGCGGCGTCGTTGCCGGTCTTCTGCGTGCTCCAGCCCCACGGGAAGAGCACGTAGTCGCCGTAGCTGTGCATGGAGATCACCGCGCCGGTGGTGTCCGGTGAGGCCGCCGCGGTGTCGCCGGGTGCGCGGGTGTCGCGGTAGAGGCTGCGCCACAACGACTCCAGCGCCCGCACCTCCACCTCGGAGTCGGCGTGCGAACCGCGGTAGACCTCGCTGCACTTGTCCGCGGACGAACCGATCTCACCCCAGTGCGAGCCGGCGTTGCGGTTGAGGTCGACGCCGCGCGGACCCCGCGAGCAGGTGCCGTTGACGTTCTTGCGGTGCAGGACGGGGGTGTCGCCGCCGGACTCGACGACCTCGACGCCGTCGGGGTTGGCGATCGGCACGACCCAGACCTCGATCTCGTCGAGCATCGCGGTGAGGTCGGAGCCGACCAGGTCGTCGATGAACCGCCACGCCATGTCGCCGGTGGTGATCTCGCGGGCGTGGAGCTGGCCCATCACGAACAGGCGCGGTTTCGGCGCGGAGGGCGTCAGCTCGCAGTCGCCGGGGTTCTTCCGCGTGACGCAGATGGCTTTCAGGTCGTACCCGCCGCTGCCCTGGGTCTTGCGCCAGGAGTCGCCGTAGTCGACGACCGTCGCGAGGTCCGGGTGGGCCTTCGCGGTCTCGTCGAGGTGCGCGAGGTGCGCGGTGATGGTCCGGTAGCCGCCGTAGTAGGTCGTGTCTCCGAGAGCGCGCGGGGCCCACGGGGACGGCTGCCTCACCGTCTCCACAGAGGACCGGAAGCCGTCGGCGGTGAGCTCACCGGCGGTGTGCTCGTCCCCGACGACGAACAGGTCGTCGCCATCGCGTTGTTCCACCACGTCGTAGCCGAGCCCGAGCAACCGCTGGGCGGATTCACCCGTTGGAGCGGGCACGCGCAGCACGTACGTCGCTCGTGGCCCCTCGGCCGGTGCCGGCGCGGGGCTCAGGAGAAGGGCGAGGCAGGCGAGCAGGGCGAGGGTGGACCGCATGATGAACGATCATCAACCGTTCGGCCCTGTGGCGCCAGCCCGTTCGACCGACCGGATGATCACCGTCCGGTGCTTGAGATCGCCTGACCGGTCACTTGGCGCGCTGTGACGAAAATCAATATGATCCATCCCAGCATCGCAGCGGTTATCGCGCGGACAGGCCGAAACCGACTCGACGAACAGCGAGGTCCACACACGCACCTGCGGAAGGCACGGGAGTGCAGACCATGGATCATCTCTACAACGACGGTGTCGGCGAGGTCTCGTACCACTGGTCGCCGGATCACCTGTACTTCCCCTGGCGCGGTTCACTCACGGACGACGACGAGGGCCTCGAGCCCACCATCGTGCGCAGCGTGGACTGACGAAACCCGCCCTCACGGCGTAGCCGCGGTCCGGAGGCGGTGGGCCAGTGCCGTGTGGCGGCGGCCGGCCCCGACCGTTCTGACGGCCTGGCCGATGGCCCGTTTGCTGCCCACCAGCACGACGAGCTTCTTCGCGCGCGTGACGGCGGTGTAGAGCAGGTTGCGCTGCAACATCATCCACGCGCTGGTCGTGATCGGGATGACCACGCACGGGTACTCGCTGCCCTGCGAGCGGTGGATGGTCATGGCGTACGCGTGGCTGAGCTCGTCCAGCTCGGAGAACTCGTAGTCGACCTCCTCGTCCTCGTCGGTGCGGATCGTCAGCTTCTGCTCGACGGTGTCGAGCGCGATGACGACGCCGAGGGTGCCGTTGAAGACGCCGTTGCGGCCCTTGTCGTAGTTGTTGCGGATCTGCGTGACCTTGTCGCCGACCTTGAACACCCTGCCGCCGAAGCGCTTCTCCGGCAGGTTGTCCCTGGACGGCGTCAGCGCCTCCTGGAGCGCCGTGTTCAGCGCGCCCGCGCCCGCGGGGCCGCGGTGCATCGGGGCGAGGACCTGGACGTCCTTGCGCGGGTCGAGGCCGAACTTGCGCGGGATGCGGTTCGCGACGACGTCGACGGTCGTCGTCGCCGCCTCCTCGGCCTCGTCGCTGCTGAAGAGGAAGAAGTCGGGCAGTCCCTGGACGAGCGGGTACTCGCCGCTGTTGATGCGGTGGGCGTTCGTGACGACGCCGGACTCCTGGGCCTGCCGGAAGATGTGCGTGAGCCGGACGTTCGGGACGGGGCTGCCCTGCGCCAGGACGTCCCTGAGCACCTCGCCGGCGCCGACGCTCGGCAGCTGGTCGACGTCGCCGACGAACAGCAGGTGGGCGCCGGGCGGGACGGCCTTCACGAGCTTGTTGGCCAGCAGCAGGTCCAGCATCGAGGCCTCGTCGACGACCACGAGGTCGGCGTCGAGCGGGTGGTCGCGGTCGTACGCCGCGTCACCGCCCGGCTTGAGCTCCAGCAGGCGGTGGACGGTGCGGGCCTCGTGCCCGGTCAGCTCGGTGAGGCGCTTGGCGGCACGTCCGGTGGGCGCGGCGAGGACGATCTTCGCGCGTTTGGCCTTGGCCAGCCTCACGATCGAGCGGACGGTGAAGCTCTTGCCGCAGCCCGGCCCGCCGGTCAGCACCGCGACCTTGCTCGTGAGCGCGAGCTTCACCGCCTCCGCCTGGTGCGGCGCCAGCTCCGTGCCGAGCCAGGCGAAGGCCTTGTCCCAGTCGACGGACGCGAAGCCCGGCAGGCGGTCGTCCTGCGCGTGCAGCAGGCGCTTGAGCTGCGCCGCCATCGAGATCTCCGCGCGGTGGAACGGCACCAGGTAGATGGCGATCTCGTCGTCCGGCAGCTCCTCGCGGACGACGCCCTCCTCCTCGACGAGCTCGCCGAGGCAGTCGATGACCAGGCCGGTGTCGACCTGGAGGATCTTGACGGCCTCCGCGATGAGCGTCTGCTCCGGCAGGTAGCAGTTGCCGCCGGTGGTGGCCTCGGAGAGCGTGAACTGCAGGCCGGCCTTGACGCGCTGCGGGCTGTCGTGCGGGATGCCGACGGCCTTCGCGATCAGGTCGGCGGTGCGGAAGCCGATGCCCCAGACGTCGCTCGCCAGGCGGTACGGCTCCTCCTTGACGACCTCGATGGCCTTGTCCGCGTACTGCTTGTAGATCCGCACGGCCAGTGACGTGGAGACGCCGACGCCCTGGAGGAAGACCATGACCTCCTTGATCGCCTTCTGCTCCTCCCAGGCGTCGGCGATGAGCTTCGTGCGCTTCGGGCCGAGCTTCGGGACCTCGATCAACCGCTCGGGCGTGTGCTCGATGACGTCCAGCGCGGCCACGCCGAAGTGGGTGACGATCTTGTCCGCGAGCACGGGACCGATGCCCTTGATCAGGCCGGAGCCCAGGTAGCGGCGGATTCCCTGGATCGTCGCGGGCAGGATCGTCGTGTAGTCGTCGACGTGGAACTGCTTGCCGTACTGCGGGTGCGAACCCCAGTGGCCGTGCATGCGGATCGACTCGCCCGGCTGCGCGCCGAGCAGCGCGCCGACGACCGTGACCAGGTCACCGCGGCCGGTGTCGACCTTCGCGACGGTGTAGCCGTTGTCCTCGTTGGCGTACGTGATCCTCTCCAGGACCGCTTCGAGGACGTTCATGCCGCGAACCTACATCGAGCTTCTGCACACGATCTTCACAACTTGTCCCGGCGTCCTCCACGACATGCCCATAAGGTCGCCGTCATGACAGGTCAGCGCCGGGTGCTCGTCGTGGAGGACGACATCACGATCGCCGAGTCCGTGGCCGCACGGCTGCGGGCGGAGGGGTTCGTGGTGTCGGTGGCCCACGACGGGCCGTCGGGGGTGGCCCAGGCGGCGTCGTTCCTGCCGGACCTGGTGGTCCTGGACGTGATGCTGCCGGGGTTCGACGGCCTCGAGGTGTGCAGGCGGATCCAGGCGTCGCGGTCGGTGCCGGTGCTGATGCTGACCGCGCGGGGGGACGAGACCGACCTGCTGGTCGGGCTCGCCGTGGGGGCCGACGACTACCTGACGAAGCCGTTCTCGATGCGTGAGCTGGCGGCGCGTGTGCACGTGCTGCTGCGGCGCGTCTCGCGGGCGGTGTCGTCGCGGTCGATGGAGCTCGGGGACCTGGTGATCGACCTGGCGGCCCGCAGGGTGCGCAGGGCCGGTGTCGAGGCCCACCTGACGCCCACGGAGTACGACCTGCTGGTGTTCCTCGCGGAGCGCCCCTCCGCCGTGCAGGCGAGGGAGCGCCTGCTGGCGGAGGCCTGCGGGTGGCACGAGGGGGCGTCGTCGCGGACGGTCGACAGCCACGTGAAGGCGCTTCGGCGCAAGCTCGGGGCCGACCTGATCCGCACCGTGCACGGCGTGGGGTATGCGCTCGAAGTGCCCCAAAAGAAGGTGGCCCCGTGAAGCGGGCCCTGGAGCTGCTCGACATGCTGCCGCGTCCGCTGGACTCGGTGCGGTCGATCAAGCTCAAGCTCGGCATCGTGATCGTGGTGTCGGGGTGCGTGTCGTTCGCGTACTTCCGCTACGTGACGGGGTGGCTGCCGCCCAGGACCACGCTGATCGCACTGGTGCTGGGCCTGCTGACCTCGCAGCTGCTGGCGCACGGCATGACCTCCCCGCTGCGGGAGATGACGTCCGCGGCCAGGTCGATGGCGTCGGGGGACTACTCGCGGTCGGTGCGCGCCACGTCGTCCGACGAGGTGGGACAGCTGGCGGAGGCGTTCACGGTGATGGCGGCCGACCTCGCCGCCGCCGACCGGCAGCGCCGCGAGCTGATCGCGAACGTGTCGCACGAGCTGCGGACGCCGATCTCGGCGTTGCAGGCCGTGCTGGAGAACGTGGTGGACGGGGTGGCCGCCGCCGACGCCGCGACGATGAAGACCGCCCTGGCGCAGACCGAACGGCTCGGGCGGCTGGTCACCGAACTGCTGGACCTGTCGAAGATCGACGCCGGCGTCCTGTCGCTGAACCGCGAGACGCTGTCGGTGTCGTCGCTGGTCGCCGACGTGGTGGCCGAGGCAGCCGTGGCGGCGCCCTCCGCGTCGTTCTCGATCGACGTCGCCGGGGACCTCGAGGTCCTCGCCGACGGGGAGCGGCTCCACCAGGTGCTGGTGAACCTGGTGGACAACGCCGCCCGCCACGGACCCACCGGGGGGTTGGTGTCCGTGGCCGGGTACGCGTCGGGGGGTTCGGTGGTCCTGGAGGTCCGGGACGAGGGGCCGGGGATCGCACTGGCCGACCGGTCGCGGATCTTCGAGAGGTTCACCCGAGGGGAGAGGGCGGGCGGTGGTGGGACCGGGCTCGGTCTCGCCATCGCCCGGTGGGTGGTGGACCTGCACGGCGGGACGATCGCCGTCGTGGACCCCGGGTCGTGCATCCGGGTGACTCTGCCCCGCTGAGTTCTTCTCGCTGACTTATCTCGTACGCACCGCCTCGTGGCAGGTGTGACGGTGACGCACGCCCGTTTCCGGGCCTGGGAGAGATGACATGACTGACTCCAACTCGACTGA
>JASLAV010000282.1 GCA_030146905.1 Lentzea sp.
GCAAGGTCACCACCATCGACGTGGACGCCATCATCGACAGGACCAAGTCGCTCAACGACGGCGCGATCGACGTCCCGAACTACGGCGTCGGCACCTGGTACCGGCAGGTGCTCGCGAACTCCGGCCTCTACCCCGCCGACAGGCCGATCTCCGAGTTCACCGGACAACAGCTCGACGACCTCTTGTACAAGCCCACGACGAAGCTGACCATCGGCGGCTCCAACGTCACCTACGACGGCCTGATCACCAAGCTGCAGCGGACGATCCTGTCCAAGGACCGCGACTCGATGCAGCCGCACGCCAGGGCGTTCGTCGACCGCGCCGTCACGTTCGCGACCTGCGGGAACTGCCGGGGCGCCCGGCTCAACGACGCCGCGCTGGCCTCGAAGGTCCGCGGCCTGAACATCGCCGACTGCTGCGCGATGCAGATCAGCGACCTCGCGCGGTTCGCGCACTCGATCGACGACCCGTCGGTCGCACCGCTGCTGGCGACGTTGCGCGACACGCTGGACTCGCTCGTCGAGATCGGCCTCGGCTACCTCTCGCTCGACCGCGAGACCGGAACGTTGTCCGGCGGCGAGTCGCAGCGCGTGAAGATGGTGCGGCACCTGGGGTCCTCCCTGACCGACATCACCTACGTGTTCGACGAACCGACCGTCGGCCTGCACCCGCACGACATCCAGCGGATGAACAACCTGCTGCTCCGCCTGCGCGACAAGGGCAACACCGTCCTCGTCGTCGAGCACAAACCCGAGACCATCGCCATCGCCGACCACGTCGTCGACCTCGGCCCCGGCGCGGGCGTCAACGGCGGGCACATCTGCTACTCCGGTGACGTGGCGGGACTGCGCGCGTCCGGCACCCTGACAGGACGCCACCTCGACCACCGCGCCAAGCTCAGGCCGGAGTTCCGCTCCCCCAAGGGCTTCCTGACCATCACCGGCGCGAACACCAACAACCTCAAGGACGTCTCGGTCGACCTCCCGCTCGGCGTCCTGACCGTCGTCACCGGCGTCGCGGGCTCCGGCAAGTCCTCGCTGATCCACGGATCGCTGCGCGGACAGCCGGGCGTGGTCACGGTGGACCAGTCGGCGATCCGCGGCTCGCGCAGGTCCAACCCCGCCACCTACACCGGCCTGCTCGACCCCGTCAGGACCGCCTTCGCCAAGGCCAACGGCGTGAAGGCCGCGCTGTTCAGCGCGAACTCCGAGGGCGCCTGCCCGCACTGCAAGGGCATCGGACTCGTCTACACCGACCTGGCGATGATGGCGGGCGTCGCGACGGTGTGCGAGAAGTGCGAGGGCAAGCGGTTCACGCCCGAGGTGCTGCGCTACACGTTGCGGGGCAAGAACATCAGCGAGGTGCTCGGCATGTCCGTAGCCGAGGCGCACGAGTTCTTCCCGTCCGGCCAGGCACACGCCGTGCTCAGCCGCCTGCACGACGTCGGCCTGTCCTACCTGTCGCTCGGCCAGCCGCTGACCACGCTCTCCGGCGGCGAGCGGCAGCGGCTCAAGCTCGCGATCCACATGGCGGAGAAGGCCTCGACGTACGTGCTGGACGAGCCGACGTCCGGCCTGCACCTCGCCGACGTCGACCAGCTGCTCGCCCTGCTCGACCGGCTGATCGACGCCGGCGGCACGGTCATCGTGATCGAGCACCACCAGGCCGTCATGGCGCACGCCGACTGGATCGTCGACATGGGACCCGGCGCGGGCCACGACGGCGGCCGGGTGGTGTTCTCCGGTACACCGGGCGACCTCGTGTCCATTTCGGACACCCTCACCGCCCGGCACCTGAAGGAGTACCTGTCGTGAGCACGCTGACGGTGACCTCGATCGCGCGCCTCACCCCGCGCATGACCCGCGTCACGTTCACCGGTGACGGGCTCTCCGGGATCGGCACCTGGCCCGACCAGCAGCTGAAGCTGCTCTTCCCGAAGCCGGGTGGATCGGCCCTCGTGTCGGACTCGGCCGACGCCGGTGCCTGGTACCAGGCGTACATCGCGATGCCGGAGGCGGAACGGCCGTGGATGCGCAGCTTCACGGTGCGCTCGCTGGCCGGCGGTGTGCTGACAGTCGACTTCGTGCTGCACGGCGACAGCGGTCCTGCCGCCCGCTGGGCCGCCAGGGCGCAGGTGGGCGACGTCATCGGCCGGTTCGGGCCGTCCCGCGACTACGCCCGGCCGTTGGGGGCCGCGGACCTGCTGGTGTTCGCGGGCGACGAGACGGCGTTGCCCGCGATCGCCTCACTGCTGGAACTGCTGCCCGCCTCCCAGTCGTTCGCCGCGTTCGTCGAGGTCGCGGATCCCTCGGAGGAACAGGACGTCCCCGGCGTCCGGTGGGTGCACCGCAGCGCGGGCGAGGACCTCGTGTCGGCGGTGTCAGCGGTCGAGGTGCCGTCGTCGGTGTGGGTGTGGCTCGGCGGCGAGGCGTCCGCGGTGCGGACGTTGCGGCGGCACTTCGTCGGACTCGGCGTGTCCAAGAAGGACATCGAGTTCGCCGGCTACTGGCGGCGTTCGCTGACGCAGGACGACGCGCCCACCGCCGAGGACCTCGCGGAGGCCCAAGAGCGGCTCGCCGCGCTGGATGGTTGACTTCGGTCAACACTGAAGCAACAGGGAGAAGGACAAAGGTCGCCGCGGCGCTTACCGTGTGCACATGAGGACCAACTGGGCGGGCAACATCACGTTCACGGCGGCGCAGACCGTCACGCCGACCTCGGCCGACGACCTGCGAGCGCTCGTCCGCGGCTCCTCCGCCGTGCACGTGGTGGGCTCCGGCCACTCGTTCAACACGATCGCCGACACCGCCGGCACGCAGGTGTCGCTGTCGGGCATGCCCGCGTCGTTCGACGTCTCCGGCTCGTCGGTCCGGGTCGGCGCGGGCATGACCCTGGCGGAGCTGGCGGTGCGGCTGGAAGGCGCAGGACTGGCCCTGCACACGATGCCGTCGCTGCCGCACATCACCGTCGCCGGGGCGATCGCCACCGCCACGCACGGCTCGGGCTCGCACTCGCTGGCGGGCGCGGTCCGCTCCGTCGAGGTGATGCGCGCCGACGGCTCGGAAGTCGAACTGACCTCCGCGGGCGCCTCCGTGTCGCTGGGCGGCCTGGGCGTCGTCACCGCCGTGACGCTGGACGTCGTGCCGTCGTTCGAGGTGGCGCAGACCGTCTACGAAGACGTGGCGTGGACCACGTTCCTGGTCCAGCTGGACCAGATCTTCGCGGGCGCGTACAGCGTGAGCGCGTTCGTCGACTGGCAGGGCGGCGCCACGCTGTTCGTGAAGCACCGCGTGGGCGACCCGCCGTTCGCCTTCCCCGGCCGCCCCGCCACCGCGCCGGTCCACCCGGTGCCAGGCCAGCCCGCGCTGCACTGCACGGTCCAGGGCGGCGTGCCGGGCCCGTGGCACGAGCGCCTCCCCCACTTCCGCGCCGAGTTCACCCCGTCCGTGGGCGAGGAGCTGCAGACCGAGTACTTCGTCCCCCGCACCCGCGCCGTCACGGCGCTGCGGGCCCTGGCCGAGATGTCCACGGTCATCTCCCCCCTGGTGCAGACCTGCGAGATCCGCACGGTGTCGGACGAGGCACCGTGGCTGAGCCCGGCCTACGACCGCGACAGCCTCGCGATCCACTTCACCTGGGTGCCGAACACGTCAGCGGTACTGGAGCTGCTGCCGCGGCTGGAGGAGGCGATCGCGCCCCGCCCGCACTGGGGCAAGCTCTTCACCGTGCCGCCGTCGCTGCTGGCGGCCCGGTACCCGCAGTGGGAGGCGTTCCGGGCGCTGCTGAACGAGCACGACCCGAAGGGCGTGTTCCGCAACGACTTCCTGACCCACTACTTCGGGCCGGCGGCGTCAGGCTGACGCGTCACCCTTCTGGCGCAGCGCCTCCAGCTCGTCGTCGGAGAACCCGTAGGTCGTGACCACGGTCATCTTCGCGCTGGTGACGAGCAGTCCGGGTCCCCACTCCTCCACCACCACACCACGCTGGTGGGCGGACTCGAAGAACGGCTTGCCCGAGACGCCCAGCGACACCTCGTGGTCCCAGAACAACGTGCGCCGCTTCTCGCCGGGGTGGTGCTCGTGCGCGAACTTCAGCTGGTGCAGGAAGGTGATCCAGCCCTCGGTGATGTCGTCGTAGTAGTCGTCCCACTCGGGCGAGGTGCCCTTGGGGGCGCGCGTGCAGACCACGCGGGTGCCCTCGGGGACCGGCGTCAGCGCGAACGTGTCGTGGCCGTGGACGACCAGCGTGGTGCCGTCCTCCTCGGCGTTGGTGAAGTAGATGTGGTCGATCTCCTCGTCGAGCTCGGGGAGGTCCCAGCCGTGCCAGTGCCGGATCTTCTCCTTCTCGCGGAACGACTGCCACACCTCGTCGACCGGTGCGGCCACGGTGATCTCGATCCGTGCGCCCTCGTCACTCATCCGCAGCTCCTGGGTGCCCCATGGCGACCACCCGGTACGGGCGGCCGGACTCGGTGTCGTACTTCAACGCGATCTGCCGCACCGCTTCGGCGAGATCGCTGGTGAACTCGTGGACGTCGCCGGGTGCGCCGAAGCGGACCGTCGTCTCCACCGTGAAGGTGAGCAAGCGCTTTCCGGCGTCTGCCGCAGCGCCCGACATCCGTTCGACCTGGCGCGCGGTGTCCCCCGCCACGGACACGAGGTGCGTCGCCGCGAACTGGTCCTGGACGTCGGCCGACACGGAGCTGCCCGGCCGTGCGCGCAGGACGCGTTCGACGCAGCCGCGCCGTTGCCGTTCCTCGACCAGCTCGACCAAGCCCGCCTGTTCCAGCGCTCTGACGTGGTAGTTCACCCGCTGGCGCGGCAGGTCGAGTGCCGCCGCGAGCTGGGTCGCCGACGCGGGCGACTTCAGCAGCTCCAGCAGCGACCGGCGCAACGGGGACAGTTCCACGTCCGGCACCGTCCCATTTGACAAAAGAATTTGTCAATACCGGAACACGACCGGAAACAGGTAAGTTCGTTGACGGTTGCAACAAACCGCCGCACCCTGTGAGCCGTGAGAATCCCCCTGCTGGTGGCAGCGTTGGCGGCAGCGGCGGTCGTTCCCGTGTGGACGGTCGCGGCGCAGGCCGACGTGGTGCCAGGAACCGCTTATCAGGTGACGAACGTCGGCAGCGGAAAGTGCGTGGAGTCGCTCGGATCGGCGAACGGCGCACAGCTCCGCCAACAAGGATGCTCCGGGCAGACCTGGAAGTTCACGCCCACGAGCGATGGCTACTACACGGTCGGCGAGGGCGCCGTCTGGGACGTCTCGAACGTGTCCGCCGAGGACAACGCGGCGATTCACATGTGGCAGTCCTTCAGCGCCGACAACCAGCAGTGGCGGCCGGAACAGGTGGGTACCGACACCTACCGGTTCGTGAGCAGGCACAGCGGCAAGTGCCTGGACGTGCCGGCCGCGACCACCAACGACGTCCAGCTGGTCCAGTACACCTGCAACGGGACCAACGCGCAGCTCTTCCGGCTCGGCACGGCGAACCAGAACCCCGGCCAGCCGGACTTCGGCCCGAACGTGCTGGTCTTCGACCCGTCGATGCCCGCGAGCACCATCCAGGCGCGGCTCGACGAGGTGTTCCGCCAGCAGGAGCAGGGCCAGTACGACGCCCGCCGCTACGCGATCATGTTCAAGCCGGGCAACTACGACGTCGACGTCAACATCGGCTTCTTCACCCAGGTCCTCGGCCTGGGCCTGCTGCCGGACGGCGTGACGATCAACGGCCAGGTGCACGTCGAGGCCGACTGGTTCCAGGGCAACGCGACGCACAACTTCTGGCGCGGCGCGGAGAACCTCGCGGTGCGGCCGCCGAGCGGCACCAACACGTGGGCCGTCTCGCAGGCGTCCGCGATGCGCCGCACCAAGGTCTACGGCAACATGCAGCTCGACGACGGCGGCTGGTCCAGCGGTGGCTTCCTGACCGACTCCGTCGTGACCGGCCAGGTGCGTTCGGGTTCGCAGCAGCAGTGGCTGTCGCGCAACACCGAGTGGGGCTCGTGGACCGGTGAGAACTGGAACATGGTGTTCGTCGGTGCGCGCAACGCGCCGCAGACGTCGTTCCCGGAGCCGCCGTACACGAACGTCGCGCAGACGCCGGTCGTGCGCGAGAAGCCGTTCCTGAACGTCGACGGCGGCGGCAACTACAACGTGTTCGTCCCCGCCCTGCGCACCAACTCGAGCGGCACCACCTGGGCGAGCGGCAACCAGCAGGGCACGAACATCCCGCTGTCGCAGTTCTTCATCGCCAAGCCCGGCACCTCGGCCGCGACGATGAACCAGCAGCTCGCCGCCGGCAAGCACCTGCTGCTCACGCCGGGCATCCACCAGGTGAGCGAGCCGATCCGCGTCACCCGCCCCGACACCGTCGTGATGGGCCTCGGCCTCGCGACCGTCATGCCCACCAACGGGAACATGGCGCTGGACGTGGCCGATGTGGACGGCGTGAAGATCGCCGGCCTGCTGATCGACGCGGCCCCGACCAACTCGCCGCTGCTGATGCAGATCGGCGCGCCGGGCAGCACCGCACGCCACCAGGCGAACCCGACGTCGGTGCACGACCTGTACGTGCGCATCGGCGGTTCGGCCATCGGACGGGCCACGACCTCGCTGGTGGTCAACAGCCATGACGTGATCGGCGACCACCTCTGGCTGTGGCGTGGTGACCACTCCTACGGCGTCGGCTGGGACGTGAACACGGCGGACACCGGCCTGATCGTCAACGGCAACAACGTCACGATGTACGGGCTCTTCGTCGAGCACTACCAGAAGTACCAGACCATCTGGAACGGCCAGGGCGGCCGGACGTACTTCTACCAGAACGAGATGCCGTACGAGGCGCCCAACCAGGCGGCGTGGATGAACGGCTCGACCCGCGGCTACGCGGCGTACAAGGTCGCGAACAACGTCACGACGCACGAGGCGTGGGGCCTGGGCAGCTACATCTACATGAGGTACAACGCCGCGGTGACCGCGGACCGCGCGATCGAGGCGCCGAACACCCCCGGTGTGAAGTTCCACAGCATGGTCACGGTGTCGTTGGGCGGCAACGGAACCATCCAGCGGATCATCAACAACTCGGGCGGCACGGCGACCGCCGGGTCTACTGAGGCCTACTTGGCCAACTACCCGTGATGACACGCTGATCGGGTGGTGAACCACGCGTCCCCGTACTCCTGACAGGAGTGCGGGGACGCTTTCGCGAACCGCCTATGACCCGGCCACGCGGGCCGCGGAAGCCGGTCAGCCCAGCCGCTTCGGCCGGTTGATCTTCATCTCGTCCATGTCGGTGACCTTGGCCTTCAGGCCCTTGAAGTCGACGCCCAGCGCGTCGAGCGCGGTGGACGCGCGCCGCAGCCCCGCCTCGTCCGGCTTCTCGGCGGCGCTCAGGACCACCCGGTAGCTGAAGAAGTCGAGCTTCTCGTCGTAGGTGAGCGCACCCTCTTCGCTGAAGCCGGCGTCGCGCAGGAAGTCGAAGCCCTTCAGGCGCTCCTTCAACGACGCGCGCTGCTCGTCGGTCAGGTCCGCGAAGCGGCCGCGGACGAGTACTCGGTAGGTGTGTTCAGCCACGAGCGAAGAT
>JASLAV010000311.1 GCA_030146905.1 Lentzea sp.
TCGCCGCGGCCGAACGCGGAGACGGCCTCGCGGACGGCGGAGTCGAACAGCTCGGGGATCTCCTCCTTGGTGCGGGCCACCTTGAGCCCGCGCCCGCCGCCACCGAACGCGGCCTTGATGGCGACCGGGAGGCCGTGCTCCTCGGCGAAGGCGAGCACCTCGTCGGCACCGCCGACCGGGTCCTTGGTGCCGGGGACCAGGGGCGCGCCGGCCTTCATGGCGATGTGCCGGGCCGCGACCTTGTCACCGAGGTCGATGATCGCCTGAGGCGAGGGGCCGATCCAGGTGAGCCCGGCGTCGATCACGGCCCGGGCGAAGTCGGCGTTCTCGGACAGGAAGCCGTAACCGGGGTGCACGGAGTCGGCACCGGACTGCGCGGCGGCGTTCAGCACCTTCTCGATCGACAGGTAGCTCTCGCCGGGGGTGTTGCCGCCGAGCGCGAACGCCTCGTCGGCGAGCCGGACGAACGGCGCGTCGCGGTCGGGGTCGGCGTAGACGGCGACGCTCGTCAGACCGGCGTCACGGCAGGCGCGGATGACCCGGACGGCGATCTCACCGCGGTTGGCGATGAGGACCTTGCGCAGCGACACGGCGTCGTACCTCCTGCTGGGACCGGTAATTACGGCTCTGGCTGGTGCCGCAGTCTACGGAAATCGGTGAACCGGGAGAGGGAGAGACGGCTCACTTCACATCCATCCTGGCCCCATCGGCCACAATCTGCGATGTGGGTGGATCCAGGTCTGTGCAGGTGACCGCAGTCGCCGCTGCCGTGATCGTCGTGGCGGGGCTGGTGTTCGCCTATTTCCAGCGGCCCGACAACACCGATTCAGGGCAATACGGAACCGATCCCGGAATGCGCTGCGGCACCACCGTCTGCCAGGTCATCATCGGCAAATCCGTCGGCGGCGACCTCGTCGAGCTGCTCGGCGGAACGGGCGGCGGGCGGATCAGGATCACCGGCGAGTCGGGGCCGTTCATCTTCGAGATGACCATCGCCGAGTCCGGTGCCGCGGTGAACGACAAGTCGCTGCAGTGCGTGGACGCGCCGGTCAGCGTCTGCCTGGTGCACGGGGCGCGCGGCAGCGACCTGCTCGGCGAGGTCCTGATCCGCAAGGACGGCACGTGGTCGCGCGCGCAGGCCTACCTGTCCACCGGCGGGTTCCTCGGGCTGCACGACGTCAACTCCGACGGCACCGCGGACGTCGTCGCGGTCCAGCTCGCCTGCGACGGCCAGTGCGCCGACGCGTTCGTGCAGGTGTTCTCACTGCTGGGTCCGGACCTCGGCTGTACGACGGCGGCACCGGCGCGGGACCAGCTCCCAGGCTGGCCCGCACCGGTGCCGAAGTTGTCGCAACTACGTCCCTGTGCCGATTAGGCGTTCTCTCAGGCGTTCACGAGGTCCTTCTCCGCGGGAGCGGCGGGCTCCTCGATGAGGTTCTCGCTGCGCGCGACCAGCACCGGAACGGTGATCTGGCCCGCCACGTTGGTCGCGGTGCGCATCATGTCGAGGATCGGGTCGATCGCGTAGACCACGGCCACACCGGTCGCGATCACCTGCGGAGGCAGGCCGACGACGCTCAGGGTGAGCGTCAGCATCGTGTACCAGCCGGTCGTCCCGGCGGTGGCGAGGGCGCCGAACACCGCGACGAGCACGATGCCGACGTACTGCCAGACCGAGAGCTGGATGCCGAAGAGGTTCGCGATGAAGATCGTCGCGACGGCCGGGTAGACCGCGGCGCAGCCGTCCATCTTGGTCGTCGTGCCCAGCGGCACGGCGAAGTTCGCGTACTCCTGCGAGACGCCGAGGTCCGTGGCCGCCTTGCGGGACAACGGGAGCGTGGCGCCGGACGACCGGGACACGAACGCGAACTGCAGCGCGGTGCCCGCCTTGCGGAAGAACTCGATCGGCGAGGTCTTGCCTACGAACTTCATCAGGATCGGGTAGACGACGAACAGCACGATCGCGGTGCCGAGGTACACGGCGACGATCAGCGAGAACAGCGGGCGCACGAACGAGTTGCCGTACGACGCCACGGCGTTGCCGATGAGGCCGAAGATGCCGATCGGCGCCAGCAGGATGATCCAGCCGACGACCTTCTGCACGATGTCGAAGAACGACCGCACGAGGTCCGTGAACGGCGCGGCCTTGTCACCCAGCGCGTAGGCGGCGAAGCCGACCAGCACGGCGATGAACACGACCTGCAGCACGTCACCCTCGGTGAAGGCGCTGAAGATGTTGGTGGGCACCAGGTTGTCGAGCAGCGCCTGCCAGGAGCCTGACGCGCGCTTGGCGAGCTTGTCGACCGCCCCCGCGGCGGGCTCGATCTGCAGGCCGGAGCCGGGCTTGAGGATCGTGGCGACCGCGATGCCGATCAGCACCGCGACGAACGACGTGATGGCGAACCACAGGAACGTCTTGCCGCCGAGGCGTGCGGCGGTGCGGCCGCCGCCGAGGTTCCGCAGCGACGCGATGCCGACGACGATCGCGGTGAACACCAGCG
>JASLAV010000438.1 GCA_030146905.1 Lentzea sp.
TGCACACGACCGGGCGGGCAGGGTCATAGGGCCGGGCGTAGACGGCGAGGACGTCTTCCATGCGGGCGGCGAACTCCGCGTTCGCGCGGGGCGGGATGTTCCAGCACTTCCTCAGATGAGGACGCAGTTCCGTTTTTTCAAAACCCGGCCGATGGTCGAGTGGTCCAGGTTCGGGATGTCCTCGGTGAGCTGGACGTGTTTTTCCAGCAGTCGCAACGACCATCGGGCATGCCCGGCCGGCGGCTGCGAGCACGCCAGTGCGATCAGCCGGGCTTCGACCTCACCGGTCACCGGCGACGGCACCGGCGGCGAGTCACGCTTCTTGCGGCCGATCGTGGCCAGGACATCACCGCCGGTCTCGGCGAACCGCCGGGCGACCAGTCGCAGCATCTCGCCCGAGACCTCAAGCCGGTCCGCGATCACTTCCTTCGGATCAGGCTCACCCACCGAAGTATCCAGCGCAAGCAACACCCGTGCTCGCCGGATCGCCGACGCCGAGTGCACGCCCGTGGTGGTCAGCCGGAGCAACTCTTCACGATCCCGCGCCGACAACGTGACCGGCCGTTTCAACTGGGAGGCCATCACCACAGCCTCCCAGCCAAAGACTCCATAACTAAGCAGCGACACGCTACTAGTGGTGTGGCCCAGAACGTTGCCGGGCGAATTCGCGGTCAGACGGACGCATCGGGGTGCCGCCCCCACGCCCTCATACTGGATGTATGGGGGCGTGGGGGCGGTGCCGCGAGGTGTCCTGCTGAGCGTGAATTACCCAGCTAACGTTCTGGGTCGCGCCACTAGCTCAGGATCAGCACGCCCAGCCCGAAGAGCACCACGACCGCGATCACAGCGACGAGGGCCGCGGCGAGCTGACGGCGGATCCGCAGGACGTGGGGGCCGGCGCTCAGCACGCGGGCGAGATCGGGATCGTCGGCGCGGAACCGCTGCTCGATGTCGAAGAGGCGCTGCTGTTCCTGATGGTTGAGCATGACGCGCTCCCCACGTCGGTCGGCTGTCGCACGCGGCCTATACCCCATGTGACGGCCTTCCAAACCACGGGCGTTCACGTGTCGTCAGATCCACGCCGGGTAGCCGTTCAGGAGACCTGGGCGACAACCTGCGAGGTGACCCTTGCCCAACAACGACTTCCGCCACGACCTGGCCCAGCAGCTGCGCGTCGACTCGGTCCGGTCGAGCGACGCGGGCGGCTCAGGGCACCCGACGTCGTCGATGTCCGCGGCCGACCTGATGGCCGTGCTGCTCGACGGCCACCTCCGGCTCGACTACTCCGACCCCGGCAACCCGGCCAACGACCACCTGGTGTTCTCCAAGGGACACGCGTCACCGCTGTACTACTCGATGCTCAAGGCGGCCGGCGCGATCACCGACGAGGAGCTGCTGACGTTCCGCAAGTTCGGCAGCGAGCTGGAAGGCCATCCCACACCGCGCATCCCGCCGACGGACGTGGCGACCGGCTCGCTCGGCTTCGGCCTGCCCGTCGGCGTCGGACTCGCGCTCACCGGCAAACGGCTCGACGCGCTGCCGTACCGCGTGTGGGTGCTGTGCGGTGACTCGGAGATGGCGGAGGGCTCGATCTGGGAGGCGTTCCAGCACGCGGGCTGGGCGGGCCTCGACAACCTCACCGTCATCGTCGACGTGAACCGGCTCGGCCAGACCCGCGAGACGATGCTCGGCTGGGACCTCGACGGTTACGTCGCCCGCGCCGAGGCGTTCGGGTGGCAGGCCCTCGCGATCGACGGCCACGACCTGGACGAGATCGACGCGGCGCTGGCCCGGGCCACCTCGACCACGGACAGGCCGTCCGTGGTCTTCGCGAAGACGGAGAAGGGCCACGGCGTCCAGGCCGTCGAGGACAAGCCCGGCAAGCACGGCAAACCCCTGGAGGACGCCGCGGAGGCGATCGAGGAGCTCGGCGGCGTGCGCTCGCTCACCGTGGCGGTCAAGACGCCCCAGCCCGGTTCACCGCGCCACTTCGCCACCACCGGTGGCGAACTGCCCCGCTGGGAGATCGGCGAGGAGGTCGCGACGCGCCAGGCGTACGGGCAGGCGCTGGCCGGGCTCGGCGGGCTGCGCGGTGACGTCGTGGTGCTCGACGGCGAGGTGTCGAACTCGACGACCTCCGAACTGTTCGCCAAGGCCCACCCCGACCGCTACTTCGAGATGTTCATCGCCGAGCAGCAGATGGTCGCCGCCGCGGTCGGCATGCAGGCACGCGGCTGGGTGCCGTTCGCGTCCACGTTCGGAGCTTTCTTCACCCGCGCGCACGACTTCATCCGCATGGCCGCCGTCTCCGGCGCGGACCTGAGGTTCTGCGGCTCGCACGCCGGCGTGTCGATCGGCGAGGACGGCCCGTCGCAGATGGCGCTGGAGGACATCTCGATGTTCCGCGCCGTGCACGGCAGTACCGTGCTGCACCCGTCCGACGCCAACCAGGCGGTCGCGCTGGTCGCCGAGATGGCCACGCTGCCGGGCATCTCGTACCTGCGGACGTTGCGCGGGAAGACGCCGGTGCGCACATCGCCGGACGAGAACATCCGCATCGGTGGCAGCCGCGTGCTGCGGTGCAGCGATGACGACGACCTGACGATCGTCGCGTGCGGCATCACCGTCGGGGAGGCCGCGAAGGCGGCCGAGGTCCTGGACACCGAGGGCATCAGGGCCTGCGTGATCGACTGCTACTCGATCAAGCCGATCGACGAGGCCACGCTGGTCGACGCCGCGTCGCGGACGCGCGCCGTGCTGACCGTCGAGGACCACTGGCCGGAGGGCGGCCTCGGCGACGCCGTGCTCGGCGCGCTGGCCGGCTGTCCCGCGCGGCCGCCGGTGCGCAAGCTCGCCGTGCGCGAGATGCCCGTGTCCGGCAAGCCCGACGAGTTGCTGCGCGCCGCCCGCATCGACGCGGAGGCCGTGGTGGAGGCGGCGCGACAGCTCCTCAAAACTGCCTAGAGCGGTTCCGGCATCGGAGGGACCGGATCCGGGTCGGGGCCGGGAGGCCGCAGGGGATCCGGGTCCGGTCCGGGCGGGCTCAGTGGATCGGTGTCCGGGCCGGGCGGACGCGGCTGGTCCGGCCCCGGCGTGGTCGGACCTGGCCCTGGAGGCGGTACTGGCTGGCTCATGCCCGCCGGGTACCCGCTGACCGTGCTCGCCGCACTGAATTCTTTCTCGCGTGGAATACAGCGCATTCAAGGCACTGGTCCGCGCGGCGTGCGGGCGAGCTCCCGGACCGGCGGGTCAGCGTTCGGTGCCCAGCGCCGGCTTCACGTCGACGATCGGCGTCCCGTCGAGGGCTTCGAGGTGCGCGACCTGCACCTTGAGCCCGTCCACGGCGATGATCGTGACGCGGTGCAGCCCGATCGGGTTCGGCCGGTCCGGCGACCGGGTGGAGAACACCCCGGTCTCCTGCCTGTCCCGGTCGTCGCGCGGGTGCACGGCGAGCACGGACCGGTCGGCGCGGTCGAGCCAGGTGAGCACCAGGACGTCCTGGCCCGCGGCGAGCTCGCGCATCGCCCTCGCGTACTCCGGGGCGAAGACGAGCCACGCTTCCGGCGCGCCCTCGTCGCCCTGCCTGGGCGCGGACGCGCGGTCGAGGAGCGACGACTCGACGTGGCCGATCGGCTGCAGTTTCATCAGGTCCCGCAGAAGGTCCGGTAGGTGGCGCTGAAGTCCTGCGGCGCAGGTGCCGCGAAGTGTTCCAGACCGGGACGCACCTCATAGGGCCGGGTGACCGCGTCCAGCAGGCGCCGCAGCGGTTCGAGGTCGCCGTCGGCACCGGCGGCCAGTGCCTCCTCGACGAGGTGGTTGCGGGGGATGTAGACGGGGTTGACCCGGTCCATCAGGCCGGCGTCCGGCCCTTGCTCCCGCCAGCGCGCGATCCAGGCGTCGATCCCGGCGAGGTCCAGGAACAGCGAGCGGGCGGGCTCGGCGTCGCCGCGTGCGGCCGCCGACAGGTGGTGGAAGAACGACGTGAAGTCCACGTGGTTCTCGTGCAGCAGCACGAGCAGGTCCTTGAGTAACGGCTTCACGTCGCCGGAGATGCCGAGCTTGTCGCCCATGCCGTCGATCCAGGCCCGTTCGAACCGCTCGGGGAACGTGCTGAGCGTCTCCATGACCAAGGCGACGGCTTTGTCTTCGTCCTCGTCGAACAGCGGCAGCATCGCCTCGGCGAGGCGCGCGAGGTTCCACTCGGCGACGATCGGCTGGTTGCCGTAGGCGTAACGGCCGCGGTGGTCGATGGAGCTGTACTTCGTGGCCGGGTCGTAGGCCTCCATGAACGCGCACGGGCCGTAGTCGATCGTCTCGCCGGAGATCGTCATGTTGTCGGTGTTCATCACGCCGTGGATGAACCCGACGAGCATCCACCGCGCCACGAGGGACGCCTGGGCGGCCACGACGTGCTCGAACAGCTCCAGAGGGGTGCTGCCGGGGTGGTGGCGGGCGATGGCGTGGTCGGCGAGGCGGCGCAGCAGGTCGAGGTCACCGGTGTTGCGGGCGTACTGGAAGCTGCCGACCCGCAGGTGCGACGCGGCGACGCGGGCCAGCACCGCTCCCGCCAGCGGTTCGTCGCGCTGCACCGTCGCGCCGGTGGCCACGACGGCCAGCGCCCGCGTCGTGGGGATGCCCAGGGCGTGCATGGCCTCGCTGACGACGTACTCGCGCAGCATCGGGCCGATCGCGGCCAGCCCGTCACCGCCGCGTGCGAACGGGGTGCGGCCGGAGCCCTTGAGGTGCAGGTCGCGCAGACGCCCCTCGGCGTCGGTCAGCTCGCCCAGCAGGAGGGCGCGGCCGTCGCCGAGCCTGGGGGAGTAGCCGCCGAACTGGTGACCCGCGTAGGCCTGTGCCACGCCGCGTGTCCCGTTGCCCACCAGCAGGGGGAGCCCGTCGGCCCTCAGCCAGGCGGGGTCGAGGCCGAGCTCGCGGGCGAGCGGCTCGTTGAGGACGAGGAGTTCCGGTTCGGCGACCGGGACGGCCTCCCACGAGACCGCCATCTCGGGGACCGCCGTGGCGAAATCGCTGCTCAGGCTGATGCTCACACCTCCCAAGGTACCCGGAGCTCGTCCGGCGCGGTGTGATCGCGCTCTCAGATCGAACTGGTCTGAACCGTTCGCCGGGGCCGTACGTGACAGGGGTGAACAGGTCGAAGAAAGTCCAATCAGGAGTGAGAAACCCCATGCGTCGCAAGCAAGTTGGGATCGTTGCTGCCCTTTTCGCGGTCGGTGTCGTCACTTTGACGGCCTGCGGTCAGGGTTCCACGTCCGGTTCGGCCGCACCTGCTTCCGAGCAGGCACAGGAAACTCAGCAGGCTCCCGCCGGTCAGTCCGAAGTGGACTTCCTGCGCGGGTCGGCGAACTCCAACAAGGCCGACAAGAACAGCGGTGACCGCGCACCGCAGGACGCGCCGGTCGAGGTGAAGCAGAAGTGGGTCGAGCTCCGCGTCGCGAACGCCGGTGGCCTGGAACCCGCTGTGGTGAACGGGAACGGCCGCAGCGTGTACTGGTTCAGCGACGACCCGGTGAACGGCGGTGTGTCCAACTGCAACGGTGACTGCGCGAAGACGTGGCCCGCGATCACGGTCACCAAGGGCACCAAGCTGTTCTTCCCCGGCATCAAGCGGGAGAACATCGGCTTCGTCAAGCGCCAGGACGGCCAGACGCAGGTGACGATCGGCGGCCGTCCGATCTACCTGTTCTCCAAGGACGAGAAGCCGGGCGACATCAAGGGCCAGAACGTCGGCAACAAGTGGTTCGTGATCAACCCCGAGGGCAAGCGCGCCGTCGCCCCCGCCGAGGCCCCGGCCCCCACGCCGGCACCGCCCGCGACCGGTGCGAAGCCCGCGACCTCCGTCACCTTCTTCTCGGGCAAGAACTTCGACGACTTCAGCGGTGACAACTTCGCCACCGGTGTGAAGCCGGAGGCCAAGTGCGCCGACCTGCGCGGTGGCTTCCAGTCGCTGTCCCCGTCCGGCTCCGTGAAGATCTGGTCGGAGCCCGGCTGCAAGGGCAAGTCCGCCGTCGTCGACGAGGACGTCCGCGACACCGCGGTT
>JASLAV010000449.1 GCA_030146905.1 Lentzea sp.
TGGTCGTCGGCGCCTCGCTCGCGGGTCTGCGTGCGGTCGAGGCCGCGCGCAAGGCCGGGTTCGCCGGCCGCATCACCCTGATCGGCGACGAGCCCCACCTCCCTTACGACCGGCCGCCGTTGTCGAAGCAGATGCTGGCCACGGGGGGCCCGACCGACCCGGTGACCTTCCGCGGCCGTGCGGAGTTCGACGAGCTGGGCGTGGAACTCCTGTTCGGCACCCCGGCCACCGGACTCGATCCGGACGCCAGGGTCGTGCACGCCGGCGGCGCGGAGGTGGCCTACGACGCGCTGGTCATCGCCACCGGCGCCGTGGCCCGCGGCCTGCCCGGCACAGAAGGCTTGGCAGGCGTGCACGTCCTGCGGACGCTCGACGATGCGCGCGCCGTTCGCCGTGCTCTGGACGAGGGTGCCCGCACTGTCGTCGTGGGGGCCGGGTTCATCGGGTCCGAGGTGGCCTCGGCCGCCCGCGAACGCGGCCTGCCGGCGACGGTCGTGGAAGCGCTGCCCTCCCCTCTGGTCCGGTCCGTCGGCCCCGAGCTCGGTGCCGCGCTGTCGTCGCTGCACACCCGCAACGGCGCCGTGCTGCGTTGCGGAGAGGCCGTGGCCGCGGTGGAGGGCACCGATCGGGTCGAGGGCGTCCGCCTCACCGACGGCACCGTGATCGGCGCCGATCTGGTCGTCGTCGGGATCGGGGCGGTGCCCCGCACGGACTGGCTCGCCGGCAGCGGGCTGCCCGTGGACGACGGCGTGGTCTGCGACGAGTTCCTCGGCGCCGGCGCTCCCGGTGTGTACGCCGCGGGGGACGTCGCCCGCTGGCACAACCCCCTGTTCGACCGCTCGATGCGGGTGGAGCACTGGTCCGCCGCCGCCGAGCAGGGTGCCGGCGCCGCCCGCAACGCGGTGTCGCCGGACGACCTCCGGCCGTACTCGACGGTCCCGTACTTCTGGTCGGACTGGTACGGCTCGCGCATCCAGTTCGCCGGTGTCGCGGCAGAAGACGGCCTCGAGATCGTCTCGGGTGACCCGGCCGGTGACCACTTCGTCGCGCTGTACCGCGAGGGCGACCGCCTGGCCGGGGTGCTGACCCTGAACGGGCAGCGCCACGTCATGAAGTACCGCCGGCTCATCGCCCAGCACGCCCGCTTCGACGAAGCCGTCGCGTTCGCCAGGACGTCCGCGCCCGTGCGCTCCACGACCACCGCTTCCTGAATTCCCGCCAACCCGGCCCACCGCCGGAAAGGACGAGACGACCATGACCAAGTTGCAGCAACACGACGACCACGAGGCCTCACCCACCGCCACGGGTCCCACCCGTGAAGAGGCGATGCTCGCCCGCATGGGCACGCGGATGGGCTTCATCTACTCCGCCATTCCCGTGGTCGTGTTCGTGACCGCGAACCTCTTCCTCCCGTTACCGGTGACGCTCACCGTCGCCCTGCTGACGGGGGCGGGACTGATGGTGTTCCGGCTCGTGCGCGGTGAGCGCTGGATCTCGGCCGCCGGCAGCCTGGCCGGTGTCGCGGTCGCCGCCGGGATCGTGGCACTGACCGGGTCGGCGAAGAACTACTTCGCGGTGGGGATCTGGGCCTACCTGGCCGGCTTCGTGATCGCCCTCGGCTCAGTGCTGCTCCGCCGGCCGATCACCGGCGTCATCTGGAACTTCGTGCACGGCCGCAAACACCGGTGGCGCACCGACAGGACGGTCCTGCGCGCCCACACCATCGCCACTCTCGCCGCCGCCGTCGTGCTGGGTGCCCGGTTCGGCTTCCAGCAGTGGCTCTACCTCAACGACAACACCAGCGCGCTCGGTGTCGCCCGCATCGCGATGGGCACGCCGCTGTCGGCGCTCGTCGTGGTCGTCGTCGTGTGGGCCTTCCGCCGCAGCACCAAGCAGTTGCTCCCGAAGAGCCCGTGACACCGCCACCGAGAGCGCTCATCGTCGTCCTCGCCCTCGCGGGGATCACGGTGTCGTTGCAGCAGACCTTCGTCATCCCCTTGCTCCCCCATCTGCCGGAACTGCTGCACACGACCCCCGGCAACGCCTCGTGGGCCGTGACGGCCACGTTGGTCGCGGGGGCGGTGTCCATCCCGATCGCCGGCAGGCTCGCCGACATGCTGGGCAAGCGGCGCGTTCTGCTGTGGTGCCTCTCGTTGCTGGTCACGGGTTCCGCGGTGGCGGCGCTCAGCACCTCGCTGGGCTGGTTCGTCGTCGGCCGCGGCCTGCAGGGGACCGCCGCGGGGGTGGTGTCACTGGGCATCAGCCTGCTGCGCGACCACCTGCCGCCGCACCGGCTGGCCTCCGCGACGTCGGTGATGAGCACGTCACTCGGAGTCGGTGCCTCGCTGGGAATCCCGCTGTCCGCGTTGCTCGCGCAGTACACGGACTGGCGGGTCCTGTTCTGGACCGCGGGCGGGCTGGCCACCGCGGTGGGTGTTCTCGTCCTGCTCGTCGTACCCCGGCCGAACCGGCCGCGAGGCGGCCGGTTCGACCCGCTGGGGGCGCTGCTGCTCTCGGGCGCGCTGGTCTGCCTCTTCCTCGCCGTCTCCCAGGGCGGTACTTGGGGGTGGGCGAGCGGTCTCACCCTCGGGTTGTTCGCGAGCGCCGCCACGCTGCTGGTGCTGTTCGGGGCGTGGGAGCTGCGCACCGAGCAGCCGTTGATCGACCTGCGGGTGAGCCGCCGGCAGCAGGTCCTGCTCACCAACACCGCTTCGCTGGTCTTCGGCTTCGCCATGCTGACCAACTCGCTGGTGTTCACCCAGCTCCTGCAGACGCCCGCGACGGCGGGCTACGGGTTCGGCGAGTCGATGCTCGTCGCCGGCCTCCTGCAGGCACCGGGCGGGGTGTGCATGATCGCCATGTCGCCGGTGTCGGCCAGGATGACCGTCTACTTCGGACCGAAGGTGACGCTCATGACCGGTGCACTGGTTCTCGCGTGCAGCTACGGCTTCGCGGCGCTGTGGCACACCCAGCTCTGGCAGTTGCTCGTCTGCACCGCCCTCGTCGGGTCCGGCATCGGGCTCGCCTACGGGGCGATGCCGTCGCTGGTCATGGACGCGGTGCCCGCCGGTCAGACCGCGGCGGCCAACGGTCTGAACAACCTCTGCCGGTCGTTGGGCACGTCCACCGCCGGTGCGGTGACCGGGCTGCTCCTCGCTGCCGGGGCCACGACGGTGGGCGGGCGCGCCGTCCCGGACCCGGCAGCGTTCACCACCGTCCTGCTGACGGGCGCGGCGGCGGCACTGCTCGCCCTGGTCATCACCGCCTTCATCCCGGCTCGTCCCCGCGTCGCACGTGTCCGGGGAACGACGCGCGAAGCCGCCGTGCGGGTCGTGGAGGTGTGAGCTCAGACGGCCCTGGCGTGTTCGGCGAGGAGCTCGGCGAAGGCGTCCGGCCGGTCGACCGGGGTGATGTGACCGCAGTCGTCGAGCAGGTGCCGGTCGAGGCGGCGGGTGATCGGTTCCAGCTGGCATGCGGTGGCCGCACCGATCACGCCACCGCCGATGGCGAGGACCGGCATCGTCAACCGCCGGTCCCGCGCCCAGTTCCCGATCCATTCCGCGGTGGCCGGTATCGCGCGGTAGTGGTCGAAGGCGTTGCCGAGGCTCGTTCTGCCCCGGTAGGCCTCGACGATCACCCGTGTGAGGTCTTCCGGCAGGCCTCGGCGACTGCCGGCGGAGAGGAAGAAGCGGACGTAGCGTTCCGCCGAGCTCTCCAGGACGTCCTCGGCCAGACCGCCGGGCGCCTGGTGGAAGCCGAACCACCACGGCGGTCCCTGCCGCAGGAAGGCCTCGGCGCCGGGCAGGAGTCCGACCAGCCCTTCCGACAGGGTCAGGCTGGTCACGCGCTCGGGCGACGACGCCGCCATCGCGAATGCCGCGGTGACACCAAGATCGGTACCGGCGACGTGTGCCTCGTGGTGACCGAGGACGTCCAGCGCCCGGAACAGGTCCGCGGCGATCGCGGGCGCCTGGTAGCCGCGGACGGCGGGTGTGCTGTCACCCAGTCCGTGCAGATCCGGCGCGATGGCCAGGAAACCCGCCGCGGCCAGCCGGGGCGCCACATCCCGCCAGATCGCGCGGGTGTGCGGGAAGCCGTGCAGCAGCAGCACAGCAGGCCCCCGCCCGAGGGTCTCCACGGCGAGTTCGACCCCGTCGACCGGTATCCGGTGCACGGTCGCGCCGGGAAGGTGAGGAGACAGGGTCATCTGGCGCACAGTTGTCCTCCGTGGTTACGATTGTAAACGTGGTAACCATAAGAAACCGTTGACGACCGGGAAAGAAGGCACTTTGTCGACACCAGGTGACCTCGGGGTAACCGCCTCACGGCAGGGGGACCTGTTCGACCCCCTGTGCCCGACGAGGCTTCTGCTCGACCGGGTGGGGTCGCGGTGGACGACCATGGCGGTGTTGTCGCTCGCCGCCGCCGAGGGCGAGCTGCGGTTCACCGAGCTGAAGCGCGAGATGGCCGGTGTGTCGCAGAAGATGCTCGCGCAGACCCTCAGGGCGCTGGAACGGGACGG
>JASLAV010000461.1 GCA_030146905.1 Lentzea sp.
CCGGTGCACGTAGGGCGATCGCGGATGCTGTGACCTGCGGACGGTCTCACCGACCCGCACCACGGTGCTGATCCGGCCACCCCGCAAAACGTCCGACACCGGTCCATCATCCCCCGCCGCGCGAGGACCACGCCCGTGTCAGGGGCGGCCGATCCTGCGCAGCACCGGGTTCGCGACGTCCGCGTTCCCGACCACCACGGAAGCCAGAGCCGCCGGCCCGACCTCGTCGAGGTACCGGCGGCTCGCGGCGTGGTAGCGCCGGTCGAAGGCCCGCTCCGCCTGGTCGAGCCCGCCGAGGAGCTCCGCGTCCCGGCGGGTCCCGCGTTCCCGTGCCACCTCGAACGGCGTGTCGACGAAGACCACCTCGTCCCACGCCAGCTCCCGTTGCAGGAAGCTGCCGTCGACCACGAGGACCAGGTCCTCCGGCGCGAGGACCGGCGGCTCGTCGATCGGCGTGTCCGAGCGGAGGTCGATGATCCGCTCCCGGTACCGGCGATCGCCGCCGGGGCCGAGCGGGTCCAGGACCAGCCGTCGGAACGACGCGAAGTCGTAGGCGTCGGAGTAGTAGCCGTCCGCGGAGTCCCGTCCCCGCCGGTGCCTGATCGCCCGCGGGTGGTGGAACCCGTCCATCGACAGGTGCGCCGCGGCCCGCCCACGTCCGGCCAGAGCGGCCGTCAGCTCACGGGCCAGCGTCGTCTTGCCCGACGCCGTGATCCCGTCCACCGCCACCCGCACCGGATGCCCGAGGCGCACGGACGCGAGGTGGCCGGCGATCCTGCCCAGCACGTGCTCCCTGGTGGTCATGTCAGTCCTCGTCCACCTCGCGCCGCGACAGCCGGACCTCCTCGACGTCGAGCTTGCGCTGGATCGTCCGCAGCACGATGTCGTCGATGGCCTGCTCGTCGCGCAGCCGCACCACCGTCGCCCGCTTGTGCGCGATCAGCTCCAGCCGCAGCGCCGCGTACTCGACCTCGGACTGCGCCACCTCCTCGTCGCCAGCCTCCTTGGCCCGCACCACCTCCATGTGGTGCTCGTACTCGGCCAGCACGCGCTTGTAGACGACCTCGGACACCCCGGCCCGGTCGGCGATCGCGGGCAGCGCCTCGTAGGCCTCCTCCGACGCCGTCGACTGGGCCAGCCGGAGCTCCTCGTCCAGCGCCGTGTCCTCGGGCAGCCGCGAGAACCGGATGATCGACGGCAGCATGATCGACTGCACGATCAGCGTCAGCACGACCACGCCGGACGTGATCAGGACGATCTCGTCGCGAAACGGGAACGGCCGGCCGTCCACCATCGTGACGGGGACGGCCAGTGCGGCCGCCAGCGACACCGCGCCGCGAAACCCGGCCGCCGACGACACCAGGCGTTGCCGGGCACCCATGCGGCGGAGGCGTTGCTGCGGGCGCCGGTCCAGGGCAGGCCCGCGACCGCGCCGCCCGCGTAGGACAGCAGCAGCCGCGTCCCGACCATGCCGGCGCTGAACTCCTGCTCACCGATGGTGATCGAGACGGCGATCGCGTAGATGACGAGCGCCGTGCCGTCGTTGATCAGCGACTCGGCCCGCAGGATGGTCGTGGTGCGGCGCGGCATGCCCTTGGCGATTGCCGAGACGGCGGTCGCGTCCGTGGGTGCCAGTGCCGCGCCGAGCACCCAAGCCGGGCCCCAGCCGAGGCCCAGCGCGTGGGCGACGGACGCCACCGCCGCGGCGGTGGCGAGGACGAGCAGCGTGCTGAGCAGCACGATCGGGCGCAGGTTGCTGCGGATCTCCCGCAACGAGGTGTTGAGGCTCTCCCAGTACAGCAGCGCCGGCAGGAAGATCAGCAGCATCGCCTCGGGCGGCAGGCTGACCTCTTCCAGCGCGGGCACGAAGCCGAGCACCGCGCCGCACACGACGAGCAGGACCGGTGCGGCGACGCGCAACCGTCCTGACGCGACGCTGCTCGCCAGGATGCACACACCCAGCACCACCACGAGTTCGAGACCGAGCATGCGCCAGAAGATAGGCGGCTCACGCCCGCAGCGCGTCGTCCAGCTCCGCCATCAGCCGCGACTTGGGGCGTGCTCCCACGATCTGCCGGATCGGCACGCCGTCGCGGAACAACAGCATCGTGGGCAGCGACATGATCTGGTGGTCGCGGGCGGTGGCGGTGTTCTCGTCGGCGTTGATCTTGAACACGGTCAGGTCGTCGCGTTCGCGGTCGATCTCGTCGAGCACGGGCGAGAGCATGTGGCACGGTCCGCACCACTGCGCCCAGAACTCGACGAGCACGGTCCCCGTCCTGGTGCCTTCGGCGAAGGTGGCATCGGTCAGCTGCACTGGTACTCCTCAGGTTCGGTCACGAGGCACGGGTCTTGGAAGGCGAGCCTGGCCAGCAGGAACTCCCGGACGGTGCCCAGCCGCTCCAGGCACGCGTCCACCTCGGCGAGCTTGCGCCGGTAGACCTCGCGCGAGTCGGGGCACGAGTCGCCGGACTCGTGCCCTGCCCGCAGGCACGCCACGAACGGCCTGGTGTCCTCCAGGGAGAGCCCGACCGCCTGCAACGACTGGATCTCCCGCACCAGGCGCAGGTCGTGCTCGCCGTACTCGCGGTAGCCGTTGGACGTGCGCCTCGCTTCCAGCAGTCCCTCCGACTCGTAGAAGCGCAGCGCACGGGTGGTGGTGCCGGCGCGCCTGGCCAGTTCGCCGATCCTCATGGTGGAGACGCTAAACCTTGACGTTCACGTCAAGGCAACCGTTTCAGGCATGGGTGCCGGCGAGACGCAGGTCGCGGTGCGACGTGGGAAAGCGCAGGCATAGGCGCAAACACAGGCGTGGCGCGGCACCGGGCAGGCCCCAGGTGCGGTGCCTGCCGGGTTCGGGCGGGTGCGGAGCATCCGACCTTTTCCCGACCCGAGGTCGCGGAGATGATGGCGGAACTGCTGCACGAGTACGTCAGCAGGTACGGATCGGCCGCCAGGGACGAGATGGAACGGTTCCCCGGCTGGTCGCTGACTCCACCGCACGGACGGCTGATGGTGCTGGTGCGCGACGGCACGGCCGTCGCGGGCGGGGCGTTCCGGCGCCACGACGAGGAGACCGCCGAGCTGAAGCGGATCTGGACGCACTCGTCGTACCGCCGGCAGGGTCTGGCCCGCAAGGTGCCGGAGGTGCTGGAGAACGAGGCGGCACGCATGGGCCACACCAGGCTGTACCCCACCACCGGACCGCGCCAGCCGGAGGCGCGCGGCCTGTACCTGGCGGCGGGCTGCACGCCGTTGTTCGACGTGACCGCCCCGCCGACGTGACCGTCCCGCCGGCGGACCGCTGCCGTTCGAGAAGGCCCTGCTCGTCAGCCGCTGACCGCGCAAAAGGAGTTGCTCGCGGAGCAGGCCCGGTGTTGCATGCGATGACACCGGGCCTGCGGGGAGTGGTCGATGCACGACGGCGAGATCGCGACGGACGTATCCCTTGTGGACGGTTTGATCCGGTCGCAGTTCCCGCGCTGGCGCCACTTGCCGGTCACCCACGTCCGGCACGGCGGCACCGACCACGCGATCTACCGCCTCGGCGACGAGCTCGCGGTCCGGCTGCCGCGCATCGAGCAGGCGCAGCGCCAGGCCGAACAGGACTTCGTCACGGTGCCGCTGCTCGCCCCGCACCTGCCGGTCGCGGTGCCAGAGCCGCTGGAACTGGGCGAGCCCACCGAGGAGTACCCGTACCGCTGGTCGGTGGTGCGCTGGCTGCCCGGTGACATCGCCACGATCGACGAGGTCGACGCCGACACGCCCGTCCGGCTCGCCGAACTGGTCCGCGTACTGCACGGGATCGACACCGGGGACCGGTCGTGGACCACCTACCGCGGGCGGCTGGACCACTCCGACAGCGACGAGCGGGTGCGCGCGTGCGTCGCGGAACTCGGGGGTGACCCGAGGCTGCTCGCGTTGTGGCGGGAGGTGCTCGACGCGCCGCACTGGGACGGGCCCGCGCGGTGGCTGCACGCCGACCTGCACGAGGGCAACCTGCTGTTCACCGGCGGGAAGCTGACCGGCGTGATCGACTGGGGTGCCGCGGGCGTCGGGGATCCCGCAGCCGACCTCATGACCGCCTGGGTGTTCCTCGACGACCGGGGGAGCAGGCGGTTCCGGCGTGAGCTCGCCGAGTTCGACGACGCGACCTGGGTCCGCGCGCGGGGCTGGGCGCTGGAGATGGCGGTGGCCGCGCTGCCGTACTACCGCGACACCAACCCGTTCCTCGCCGGCGTCGCCCGCCGCACCCTCGACCGGCTGCTGGCGGAACGCCCCGGCTCCTGAGGTCCACTGTGGATGGGCTCCGAGACCCGCCGGGAGCCATAGCACATCGCACCATCCGCGAACCGGCGTAATGACCCCCGCCATCTGGGGTCATTCGTCAGGTTACGTAGATGAGAAAGTTTCACTACCCCTCTCGACGGCGCCTCCGATCTGTGCGTACGGTAACTGCGCACTAACCGTACCGGCCAGTAGTAATCCGAGCTGAATTCCTTTCTCCCCACCCCTGCAGGGTGAGGAAGTGAGCGCAGTGAACATGCCGTCGGATCGAGAACGGGTGCTGTGCCTGAGTCCTCTCAGCACCCCCAACCCGGCCCTCGTGGTCGCGGCCGAACGAGCGGGCGCACTCGGTGTGCTCGACCTCGGGCGCGACGCCACCGCTGATCTCGCCCGCGTCGCAGCGCGTCATCCGCGTGCGTTCGGGGTGCGGCTGCACGGGCCGTTGACAGCGGCCTTGCCCGCGATGGTCGACACCGTCGTCGTTGATCTCGCCCGGCACGTTCCCGACCATGCTGAGCTGGGTGAACGCAGAATCCTCGCGGTGGTCACCTCGGTGGCGGAGGCCGTTGCCGCGATCGAGCACGGCGTCACCGGGCTGATCGCGAAGGGTGCCGAGGCCGGTGGCAGGGTGGGTGGATCGCCCGCCTTCGTGCTGCTCCAGCAGGTGCTCGCGCTGACCGATCGGCCGGTCTGGGTGGCGGGGTCGATCGGGCCCGACACGGCTGCCGCCGCCGTCGCCGGCGGTGCGCGCGGAGTGGTGCTGGAAGGACAGCTCGCACTCGTCGCCGAGGTGCGAAAACATATTTCCCGCGAATTTGTCAACGC
>JASLAV010000497.1 GCA_030146905.1 Lentzea sp.
CCGCACTCCTACGAACCAAGCCTGCGTGACGTGCGGAACGTGGTGTACGCGGACGTGGCGTTCAGCAACTACGTGATGCTGGAGGAGCACTCCGTCATCAGGGCCCTGGACGCCAACCTCCGGCAGGAGGCGGCGAACGTCTCGCTGGCGGAGGAGGCCGTCAAGTACGCCGCCGAGATCATCCCGCTGATCGAGGACGTCACGCTCGACACCGTGTGGCTCGGGCTGCGGGCCAAGGGCGACGGGAAGCCCCACGGCGCGAACCGCGCGTCGGAGGTGCTGGTGAGCATGACCGCCGCCAGCGGTCCCGGAAACGTCTACGGCTACCTCACCGGGTCGTTCGGCGACGCCGACGTCTACTTCGACTCCAGTGACGGCTTCGACCCCGGTGACGGGTACGGCGACGACACCGCGACCCTGCCCGCCGACGCCCACACCCACATGTCCTGGGCGTTCACCCGGCCCGGCATCTACGAGGTGACCCTGTCCGCGCGCCTGCGGGTGGACCAGCGGTCACGACCGGTCCCGCTGGGCGAGTCGACGTTCACCTTCGCCGTCGGCGTGCAGCCCCCGAACCGGCCTGTGCCGGTGGACCGCGGGCACGCCGACCTCACCGTCGACCTGGACCGAGAGCAGGTGTACGCGCTCTTCGACCCGCACGGAGGCGGGGAGAAGGCGCAGCAGGCCGTGCCCGCGTCCGACGCGGTCGTCGTGGTGCCGAGCAAGGCGCTCAGCGAGATCCCCGCCGGGTTCGGGTTCCTCGGGCGGCCGGGTGACCGGGTCTACCAGCTCGCCCAGGCCGTGCTCGGGAAGCACGTGCACGGCGAGATCGACCCGCACCTGTGGCAGAACGTGCGCAACGCCATGGCCTACGCACAGGTCATCCGCGACACGCTGATCGAGAAGGACCCCGAGGGCGCGCGGGAGTACCGGCGCAACACGGAGGCCTACCTCGCCGAGCTCGACGCACTCGACCGGTACGTGCGCGCGCGGATCGACGAGATCCCGGCGCCGCGCCGCCATCTGATCACGACGCACGACGCGTTCGGCTACCTCGCCCAGGCGTACGGCATGAGCGTCGCCGGGTTCGTCACGCCCAACCCCGCCACCGAACCCTCCCTCGCCGACCGCCGCAAGCTCACCGAGACGATCCGCAACCTCGCGGTGCCAGCGGTGTTCCTCGAACCCAACCTGGCCGCCCGTTCGTCGACGCTCACCCAGGTCGCGGAGGAACAGGGCATCCGGGTCTGCCCGATCTACGGCGACACCTTCGACGGCGAGGTCACGACCTACGTCCGGATGATGCGGTTCAACGCCGACTCGCTGCGCGACTGCCTGCGCTGATGAAAGAGGAGCACATGAGACGGTCCCTGCCGAGCGCCCTGCTGGTGGTGGCGGCGCTGCTGGCGCCCGCCGCGGCCCTGGCGCAGCCGACCGGTGACGGTCCGGACCAGACCATCGCGCCCGACCAGCGGATCGCGGTGGACGAGGCCGTGCTGGCACGCGGCCACGTCGACATCGGCCCCCGCTACGTCGACGGCGCCTGGAAGCTGATGGTGCACGACGACACCGGCGACCAGTCCGCGTGGCGGGATCTGGACCGCACGGCGTTCCAGGTCTCGGACAAGGCGTTGCTCACGGTGCCGGACAACCCCGCGTACGCCTTCATCGGCAAGCCCGGCGCGCGGGTGCACGTGCTGCCACAGGTGCAGAACCCCGAGGTGACCTGGGTCGGCTGGAACACCCAGGACCCCGAGGTGATGGAGGTCGTCGACCGCGGGGTCACGCTGACCCTCACCGGCGTCGACGGTCCCGGCGAGCTCTTCGTCTACCTGCAGGCCGGCAACTTCGGCGCCGCCGACGTGCTCTGGGACTCCACCAAGGCCGAACGCCAGGACATCTGGGTCGACACCAACACGCACACGCACGCGAACTGGGTCTTCACCACCCCTGGCGTCTACCTCGTCCAAGTGGAGGCGCACGCCAAGCTGATCGACGGCAAGGAGGCCCGCACCACCGCGACGCTGCGCTTCGCCGTCGGTGACGCGACCGATGCCAAGGCGGCGCTCGCCGCCGCGCCGCAAAAGGCTTCGAGCGCAACACCTTCCGCCGCAGCGTCCGAAAAGGACGCAGTCGGGAAGGACGGTGGCTCAGGACCGCCCTCGGGGGTCATCGCGCTGATCGCGGCGGTCGCCGTGCTGGGGGTGCTCGTCGTCGTGGTGGTCGTACGCGGCCGCAAGGCGAAGCGGCAGGGGATGTCCGGGTGAACGCGTTGCGGGTGAGCGGGCTGGCCGTGGACCTGGGCGGACGCCGGGTGCTCACCGACGTCGGCCTCACCGTCGACCGGGGCGAGCTGGTCGGGCTGGTCGGGCCGAACGGCGCGGGCAAGACCACGTTGCTGCGCAGCCTGATGGGCCTGGTGAAACCCGAGTCGGGCGAGGTGGAGGTGGACGGGGAACCGGTGCGCCGCGCGGGCACCGGCCTGGGGTACGTGCCCCAGCGGCACGAGTTCGCGTGGGACTTCCCGCTCTCGGTGGAGGGCGTGGTGATGACCGGCCGCACCGGGAAGCTCGGCCTGTTCCGCAGACCGCGTGCGGCGGACTGGCGCGCGGTGGTCGAGGCGCTCGACCGGGTGCGCATGGCCGATCTGCGGACCCGCCCGGTCGGTGAGCTGTCCGGCGGGCAGCGCCAGCGCGTGCTGCTGGCCAGGGCACTGGCCCTCCAGCCGTCGGCGCTGTTGCTCGACGAGCCCTTCACGGGACTGGACATGCCGACGCAGGAACTGCTCTCGGACCTGCTGCTGTCACTGTCCAGGGACTCCCACGCCGTGCTGACCACCACCCACGACCTGCCGTGGGCGCTCTACACGTGCGACCGGCTCATCCTGCTCAACCGCACGGTCGTCGCCGCGGGGTCGCCGGACCAGCTGCGCGACGAGCAGCCGTGGATGGACACCTTCGGCGTCAGCGAGGGCAGCCCGTTGCTCAAGATCCTCAAGGCGGTCTGAATGTCCCCCATCGACTTCCTCCGCGACCTGGTCAACCCCGACCTCGCGTTCCTGCCCAAGGCACTCCTGGTCGCGGTCATGTCCTCGATCGTCTGCGGTGTCGTGGGCTGCTACGTCGTCCTGCGGGGAATGGCGTTCATCGGCGACGCGGTCGCGCACGCCGTGTTCCCCGGGCTGGCCATCGCGTTCGCGGTGTCGGGCAACCTGATCCTCGGCGGCACCATCGCCGGCGTGGCGACCGCCGTGCTGGTCGCCGTGTTCTCGCAGAACCGGCGGCTTCGCGAGGACTCGGTCATCGGCATCTTCTTCGTGGCCGCGTTCGCGCTGGGCATCGTGGTGATCTCCAAGGCGCCGGGCTACGCCGGGTCGCTGCAGCAGTTCCTGTTCGGCTCCATCACCGGGATCCCGGACGAGGACCTGTACACGGTCGCGGTGACCGGCATCATCGTTCTGGGCGCGGTCTTCCTGCTGCACAAGGAGTTCGTCGCGGTCACCATCGACAGGGAGATGGCACGGGCCACGGGCCTGCGGGTGTTCTGGCTCGACATCGTGCTCTACGTGCTGGTGACCCTCGCCGTGGTGATCTCGGTGCAGACCATCGGCAACATCCTGGTGCTCGCGCTCCTGGTGACCCCCGCGGCGACCGCGCGCCTGCTGACCGACCGGCTCGCCGTGATGATGGCGCTGGCACCCGTGATCGGCGGCTCCTGCGCCCTGATCGGCCTGTACGTGTCGTGGTCGTGGGACTTCCCGACCGGAGGGACGATCGTCCTCGTCCTCACCGCGGTGTTCCTCACCGCCTGGGTCCTGGCACCCAAGCACGGCCTGCTCGCCCGCGCCCCGCGACGCCGGGCCGAGAGCACCGCGGTCTAGCGCGCCGACGACCTGTGATCTTCCCGACCGCAGACGACTCGGCACTTTATTGAAAATGACAATCATTTGACTTACGTTCGGACGGTGACTTTCGTGGGGAGCGGCATGCGAATCCGCGCAATTGGGCGGAACCCGAAGCGACGGAGCGCGGTGGCCGTCGTGGTGGCGGCCGTCGTCGCCGTGGTCGCGGCTCCCGTCGCCACCGCCGCGCCCGGCCCGGCACCCGAACCCCCGAGGCGGCAGCTCATCGCGGGCGGACACGTCGACCTGGTGACCGTGCTGCTGGAGAACGGCGCGCTGACCGTCAAGGGCAGGAGCGACTCCGGGCCGTTCGACCC
>JASLAV010000511.1 GCA_030146905.1 Lentzea sp.
GCCACCCGTTCGCCGCGGTCGTGGTGTTCGCCCTTGATGTGCCCGATGAAGCTGATGTGCATGATGCGCTTCCTTAGGTCGTGCCTCGAATTATGACCGGTTTCGAGCTGCCTGCGGTCCACACTCGCATGGTCTGACCCTTGCGCAGGATCAACTCGACAGCCTGGAAGCAGCCAGGGTAAGCATCGAATCGGTTCGGGTCGTAGGACTTGCCGCAGACGTAATTCCTGTTCGTCACGACGTCGATGATGCGCTGTGAACTCTGCCGAGCCCACACCGCGGCTTTGGTCTCGACATGGGCCGCCGCTTTTCTCAGCATATCGGCGTGTCCTCGCGAAAATTTCCGGACCGCGCCGTTGAAGAAGCCTGCCTTGATCGCCTCGCCGATGATCTCGTCGGCGACCCTGGTGAGTTTTCCCTGGTGGTCCATGCCGCTGACCAGTTCCCAGGAGTGACTGCTGTCGTCGTAGAGCTTGCCCTCGGTTTTTTCTCTGCTCCGATACTCGGGAAGTCCGCGTCGCACCCGGTTCGCCCAGTTGGAGTTGCGAAGTTCCGGTTGGGCCGCCCGCACCAGCGGCACCCGTACCAGCGCCGGGTGGTGGCGGTTCAGGTTCGGTCCGGAGTGGGCGTCCGGCTGGACGTGGCTGGGAAAGTGCACGGTCCTCGGCGGCGTCGCTCACCCGTGTCCAGCGCGTCCTGAAGTGCGAGCCGTGCGCTTCCGTCGCTGCCCTGGAGAGTCGCGTGCAGGTTGTCGATCTCCTCGCAGAAGAGGGCGAACGCTGCGTTGAGGCGGTGAGCGGCTCTCGCTGCCGTGTCGAGCGCAGTGACGACCTGCGCCCAGACTTGGGTCAGGAGCGAATCAGCCGTCGAAGTCACCTGCCTTCACGGCGCGGACGAAAGCCCCCACGCTGGTCGAGCTGAACTCCAGCACCGGCCCGTCGGAGTTCTTGGAGTCCCGCACGGCGTCGAGCCCGGCCCGTACCTCGACGCACTCTCCGCCGCTGTTCCCGCTGTAGCTGCTCTTGCGCCAAGTCATGCCTCAACGCTATCAAGCAGATCCGTCACCGAGACGGCCCGCAGCTCCTCAAAAACCGCTTCGTAGTGGGAGATCCGGCTCTCCTCGTCCACCAACAGCCCGTCCGTCAACGTCTCGACGTAAACGGTCTTGGCGCGGTCGCCGGGCGGCGTGAGGATCGAGAACGGGAAGTAGAGCGCGCTCGTCAGCCCAACGCGGTCCGGGATGATCCGCAGCGTGACGTGCGGCAGCTCCGACAACCGTCGTAGGTGGGCGATCTGCTCGGCCCGGGTCTTCTTCGAGCCGACCGGTGCCCGCAACACCGCCTCCCGCACCACCATCGACAACTCGGGCGGGTTGGGGCCGGTCAGTCGCACCTGCCTGGCCAACCTGGCTTGAACCAGCCGCGTGACCTCGTCGGGGCGCAACGCGCTGTTCGTCTCGATCACCGCCCGCGCGTAGTCCTCGGTCTGCACCAACCCGTGCAGGAGATCCGGGCGGTAGGACTCGATCTTCCGTGCCGTCTCCTCGGTGTTGAAGAACTTCCGCAGCCGGTCCGGGATCGCCGAACCCCAAGGTGTCTTCGGCCTGCGCCGCCGAGCCTCCTCGCCCAGGTGCAGCAGGTCCGCCCGCTCGTCACCTTCGACCCCGAACAGGTCGAGCAGCGCCACCAGTTCCAGCGGCGGGACGGACGTGTCGCCGCGCAGGATCGTGCCCACCTTCGACACCGAACAGCCCAGCGTGCTCATGATGTCGGCGCGGTCCTTCCCGCTGCGCCGCATCAGTTCCTTGAGCCGTTCGGCGAGCCGCGCGCGGTAGTCGGTCGGGCTCTGGTCGCTGGTGGTCATGGATCTCCTCGATTGATCACCGCCAGTTTGCCGGAGCCCGCACAACCAGCTCGTCACCTGATCAGGCGACTATTCAACCTGAGCGCTCACCTTTAGCGTCTGGGTATGACGAGTGAAGAGCGTGAGTGGGTGGCGGAGGAGGCTCCGCGCCTGTTCGCCGTGGTGGAGCGCGAGCCAGAGTTCCAGGTGGCCGCCTGGGGTCTGGCGTTCGAGGAGAGCGCCCAAGTCGTGTCCGAGGACGGCACCCTGCGCATGAGCCTGCGGGGTCCGGAGAGCTGCCTGCACCTGTTCAAGGGCTCCGAGCTGCTCTGGATATGAACCGACAAAAACTCTTGTCAGGACAAAATAAGTTGTCATAGGCTGGGTCCACTCACCGACGAACAGGAGCGGGCCATGTCCTTCCAGGCGTACCTCGACACCATCGAGCGCAAGACCGGCAAGACGCCGGCCGAGCTGCTGGCCGAGGCGGGCGACCGCGGGTACGACGCGACCACCAAGGCGGGCGTCGTCCTCGAGTGGCTGAAGGACGACTACGACCTGGGACGCGGCCACGGCATGGCGCTCTACCACGTGCTCAAGAACGGCACCGGGATCAGCGACAAGCACGTCGGCAGCACCGGAACCCACCGGGACGACTCCGCGACCCTGCGGGTGGACGGCCTCGCCAACCGCTGATCAGTGCCCGTTCGGGAGTGGATCCGATCGACCGAGGAGGTCGTGCGTGCGCCTGCATCCGGGTGAGGTCGAAGCCACGGGGTGGCGGGTCGAGCCGCTGCCCGACGTCGTGCGGCGACTGCGCGAGGGGGCCGGCGACGTCACCGGACGCCCTCTCGTCGTCGCGATCGACGGACGCGGCGGTGCCGGGAAGTCCACGCTCGTCGAACGGCTGCGGGAGGTCGTGCCCGGCTCCGGGCTCGTGCACACCGACGACATCGCCTGGCACCACGCGTTCTTCGACTGGGCGGACCTGCTGGTCGACAACGTCCTGCGGCCCCTGCACCGGGGCGAGGCGGTGGAGTTCCG
>JASLAV010000518.1 GCA_030146905.1 Lentzea sp.
CTCGCGGTCACCATGATCAACGCGATGAACTTCGTCGACGGCCTCGACGGGCTGGCCGCCGGCATCGGGCTCATCGCCGCCGCTGCCACGTGCGCGTTCTCGATCGGTCTGCTGGTCGAACGGCAGGGCGCGGTCGAGGCCTACCCGCCGGCGCTGATCGCCGCCGCGCTCGCGGGGGCCTGCCTGGGCTTCCTGCCGCACAACTTCAACCCCGCGCGCATCTTCATGGGCGACTCGGGCTCCATGCTCATCGGCCTCATGCTCGCGGCCGCCACCACCAGCGCCTCCGGCAAGATCAACCAGGCCACCGGCAGCGCGGCGGACCTGCTCGGTCTGCTCTCGCCGCTCATCGTCGTCGCCGCCGTGCTGTTCGTGCCGCTGCTCGACCTGCTGATGGCCATCATCCGCCGCACGCGCCGCGGCGAGAGCCCGTTCTCGCCGGACAAGATGCACCTGCACCACCGGCTGCTGGAGATCGGGCACTCGCAGCGCCGTGCCGTGCTGCTCATCTACCTGTGGGCCGGCGTGCTGGCGTTCGGAGCGGTGGCCTTGACGTTGTTCGACCCGATCATCGTGGCGACCTGCTTCGTCATCGGGCTGATCGTGACGTTCGTGGTCTCGGTGATCCCGCGGATCAGGGAAGCCCGCAAGACGTGACGAAACGGCCGGGCTGAGTGCTCCACCCGGCCGCACCGAGGCGCACCGAGCTGTTCACCGGATGTTCGCCGGGAAGATCATGAGCGGCCGGGGAATTGGCCCTCCATCTTGTTTGGGTCCGCTTAACCGCCGTTAACGAGGGGCTGCTCGTAAGCGCCGGAATGCCGGTTCCTAGACTTCGGGACATGAGCGATGCGGACAAGGCCGTCACGCACGAGCTGACCGTCCAGCGGCTCGCCGGGGAAATGTTCCGCGAGGCCGCGTGGGCCGCGCTCGGCACGTTTGTCCTCGGCGTCGTCGTGTCCACTGTGATCTGGGGGACCGAGGGGCTCTCCGGGGCGTTGATCGGTGGTGGGATCGCCATCGGTTCGAGCCTCGCGACGTTGTTGTTGATGCGCAAGACGGCGGCGCTCGACCCGATGTTCGTGATGATCGCCGCGCTCGGCGGATTCATGGGCAAGCTGATCGTGCTGCTGGCCGTGGTGGTCTTGCTGCGGGGGCAGACGTGGCTGGAACCCAAGGCGCTGGGAATCACCCTGGCTGCGACCGTGGTCGTCACGTCGTTCCTCGAGGCGAGGGCTTCGAAACGCAGCCGGAGCCAGATGGTGGTGCCTGCCTCGAGCGGGTCCTAATACCTGCTGATATGGTCCGCGCGGACCAGGGACACCCGATCGATGGGGTGCCTCTCGTAGTCGCCTGCGGACCGTAAGGTACGTTAAGTCCAGATCGTGACGATTCCCCCGGTGGAGTGAACGCCGGCCGGGAGAACCGGAAGGAACACAGTGACCAACCTGGTGCTGGCAGCCGAGGGCGAGTTCGTCGCGCCCGGCGTCAAGGACTTCTTTCTCCCGCCGATCTTCGGTGAGGTCACGAAGCCGATGGTGCTCGTGGTGCTGTCGGTGGTCATCATCGCGACGTTCTTCCTCGCCGGCGTGCGCAAGATGAGCATCGTCCCCGGCAAGTTCCAGTTCTTGGCGGAGTCGGTCTACGACTTCGGCCGCAACACCATCGCGCGCGAGCAGATCGGCAGCAAGGAGTTCAAGCCGTTCGTCCCGCTGCTGCTGACGATCTTCTGCTTCATCCTCGTCAACAACATTTTCGGGATCGTGCCGTTCATCCAGTTCCCGACGATGTCGCACATCGGATTCGCGCTGGCGATCTCGCTGTTCGTGGTCTACCCGGTCTACCACTTCGTCGGCTTCAAGAAGCACGGCTTCGTGGGCTACCTGAAGCACCAGACGCTGCCGCCCGGCACGCCGTGGTTCGTGATGCCGCTGATGATTCCGATCGAGTTCGCCCAGAAGTTCGTGATGAACCCGCTGACGCTCGCGATCCGAGTCTTCGCCGCGATGTTCGCAGGACACCTGTTGCTGCTGGTCTTCACCCTGGGTGGCGAGTTCCTGCTCATGCAGGAGAGCTTCCTGCTCAAGCTGGTCTCGCCGGTGGCCTTCGTGTTCGCGATCGCGCTGACCTTCCTGGAGGCACTGATCATGGTGCTGCAGGCATACATCTTCACGCTGCTGTCCGCCAACTACATCGGCATGGCGCTGGCGGAAGAGCACTGAGGGATCTCACAAAGCCTCCGATCCGCGAGAGTTCGCGGACCGATTTGGAAAGGGAACAGCACAAGTGAGCGCTATCGTTCTTGCGCAGAACTCCGAGAGCATCAACCAGGGTCTCGCGGCAATCGGCTACGGCCTTGCGGCGATCGGTCCGGGTCTCGGCGTGGCGATGATCTTCGCGGCCGTCATCAACGGCACCGCTCGTCAGCCGGAGGCTCGTGGCGTTCTGCTCGGTCTCGCCTGGACCACGTTCGCCATCGTCGAGGTTCTGGCCCTGCTCGGGTTCGTCCTCTTCTTCATGGTCGGCTGACGTCCTTCAGCCGTTTTAGGGAGCCGTCGTGGTGAATACCCTGATCTTGAGCGCGGAGGGTGGGCCGAGTCCTGTTCTCCCACACACCTCGGAGATCATCCTCGGCCTGGTCGCCTTCCTGATCCTGCTCTTCCTCATCTCGAAGTTCGTCGCACCGCGCTTCGAGGCGCTGTACGCGGAGCGGACGGCCAAGATCGAGGGTGGCATCGAGAAGGCGGAGCAGGCCCAGGCCGAAGCTCAGCGTACTCTTGAGCAGTACAAGGAGCAGTTGGCCGAGGCTCGCGCCGAGGCCGCGCGCATCCGCGACGACGCGCGGGCCGAGGGCCTGCAGATCATCGAGGAGCTGCGCGAGCAGGCGCAGGCCGAGTCCGCGCGCATCGTCGCGCAGGGCCAGCACCAGCTGGACGCGCAGCGCGCCCAGATCGTCGCCGAATTGCGCGCCGACCTCGGCCGCACCGCGGTCGAGCTGGCGAGCAAGGTGGTGGGCGAGTCCCTGGAGGACGAGGCTCGCCGTCGCGGCACTGTCGACCGCTTCCTCACCGAGCTGGACGCCGTCGCGGCGCCGGCGAGCAAGTAGAGGCAGCCGATGACGTTGCATGCCGCTAGTCGTGAAGCTCTGGCAGCCGCGGAACTGCGGCTGCTGGAGCTGGCCGACGCCGTGTCGTCGCCAGAGCGGGCCGAGCTGGGCGAAGAGCTGTTCGCAGTGCTCGACCTGTTGATCGAACAGCCGGCGCTGCGCCGTGTGCTCGCCGACGCCTCGTCCGACTCCGCCGGTCGTGAGCAGTTCGTCCGCAGCCTGTTCGCGGGCAAGGTGGGCGACGCGGCCATGCAGGTGCTGGTCGCCGTCGTGACCTCGCGCTGGTCCAGTCCGCGCGAGCTCGTCGACGGGATCGAGTCGCTCGCCCGCACGGCGTCGCTGGTGCGAGCCGAGGGCGAGGGTCAGCTCGACTCCGTGGAGGACGAGCTGTTCCGGCTCGGCCGCATCGTGGCCGGTTCGCACGAGCTCGAGCTCCTGCTGGCCGACCCCGCCGGTGCCACCGACGGCAAGGTGGCGCTGGTCGACTCCCTGATCGAGGGAAAGGTCAGCCCGGTCACCAAGACGCTGGTGGACCAGCTGGTGCGCCACCCGCGCGGGGTGCGCCTGGCGGACGCCCTGGCCGAGCTCGCCGACCTGGCGGCCAAGCGCCGGCAGCGTTCGGTGGCGCACGTCCGCTCCGCGGTGGAACTGACCTCGGACCAGGTCGACCGCTTGACCGCGACGCTGACCACGATCTACTCGCGGCCGATCGCGCTGCACGTCGAGGTGGACACCTCTCTCGGCGGCGGTCTCCAGATCAAGATCGGCGACGAGATCATCGACGGAAGCGTCGCAGGCCGGTTGGCGGCACTGCGCCGCAATCTCGCCAGCTAGCCCCCGAGCCCTTTCCCAGAACGAAGAAGTGAGAGCAGGAACGACATGGCGGAGCTGACGATCTCGTCGGACGAGATCCGCAGTGCGATCGAGAAGTACGTC
>JASLAV010000717.1 GCA_030146905.1 Lentzea sp.
CTCCAAGCGCGACTTCTTCCAGGACGAGCAGGTCAAGCGCATCCTGATGGCGCGCGGCTACCAGGTGCACGTGACGCCGATCGGCTCGCGCGACCTGGCGGACAAGCCCGACCTCGACTCGTACCACTTCGTGTTCCCGTCGGGGCACGTGGCGAACGAGCACGTGAAGTCGCGACGGGCTGGCAAGCACGTCGTGCCCTACCGGCCGTTCTTCACACCGGTCGTGCTCGCCACGTTCCGCGAGTACGCCGAAGCGCTGAAGGGCGCTGGGGCCGCGACACCGCACGACTCGGAGGAGAAGCCGCTCTACTACAACCTCGACATGGCCAAGTTCAGGGACCTGTCCAAGAACAAGTGGAGTGAGTTCGGCCTGAGCAACGGCAACCGGGTGATCGCGCAGTCGCCCGACCCGTGCAAGGCCTACTCTGGCGCGACGCTCGTCGGGTTCTTCGCCACCGCATTCGGCGACGAACCGCCGCAGACCGTCGAGGCCGCGGAGGAGCTGGCGCGGAAGGTCAAGCCGTTCGTCGACGCGCAGGGGCAGGCCGGTGAGGACATGGCCCCGAAGTACTTCGTGCCGGAAGGCCGCACGCACGCCGTCATCGCGGTCATCTACGAGCACCAGTACATCGCCTACCAGCTGCGGCAGAAGACCGTCGACACCGAACGAGTGCTGCTCTACCCGACCAAGCAGCACCAGAGCACACCCGAGCTGATCTCGTTCACGCCGGAGGGCGACCGGATCGGCGAGCTGATGATGAACGACCCCCAGCTGCGCCGGCGTGCTGTCGAGCTGGGGTTCCACTCGTTGAGCTGGAACGGGGAGTCCGCCGACGACTTCGGCGCGTACATCGCGAGCCGCGGTCTCCCGGAACCGCCCGCCGGTGACCAGGGCAGGGTGCAACTGCCCAAGGCGGAGCTCTTCGAGCGCATGCTCGACGTCGTCGGCGACTGCCGATGAGGGTGCTGGCGGCGGTGCTGCTGCTCCTGCTGTCCGCGTGCACGCCGAGCACGCCGGGGCCGGTCCGCCTGAAGGTGCTGGCGAGCACGGAACTGGCCGACCTCGGTCCCGTGCTGGTGGAGCTGAGGAAGGCCACCGGGGTCGAGCTGGTGGTCGAGCACCGCGGCACGGTCGAGGCCAGCCGCTCGCTCGCCGGGTTCGACCTGGCGTGGTTGTCCACCACCAGGTTCCTGCGGCTGCGCGGCGCCGAGCCCGAGCTGTCGGCGAGCATCATGACGTCACCGGTGGTGCTCGGCGTGAAGCGCGGCAGCCGTGCCGCGCTGGGCGAGCGGCCGACGTGGGCCGACGTCGCCGACAGGGCCGCGACGGGCGAGTTCCGCTACGGCATGGCCGATCCTCGCGTGTCCGGCGGCGGGATGGCCGCGCTGATCGGTGTCGCGACGGCGGCCGCGGGCACCGGTGCGCCGTTGCGGCCGCAGGACGTGAGCTGCGACCGGCTGCAGGGGTTCCTCGCGGGGCGGGCGTTCGACGTGCAGGACCCGGTCGGCGAGTTCACTCGCCGGTCCGATGTGGACGGACTGGTCGCGCACGAGTCGGAACTGCTGGCGCTCAACGCCTCCGGTCGCGCCGAGCCGCTGGAGATCGTGTACCCGCGTGATGGGATCGTGCTGTCGGACTACCCGCTGGTGCTGGTCGAGCCCGCGCACCGGGAGGCCTACGACCGCGTCGTGGAGTGGCTCCGGTCGCCCGCGGCGCAGCAGATGATCGCGGAACGCACCTGGCGACGTCCCGTCGACCCCTCGGTGGTGCGCCACGAGAAGCTGCGCGCCGACCTCGGCACCGCGCTCTACTTCCCGGACAGCTCCGAGGTGATCGACCGGTTGCTGACCTTCCACGACCGGGCGGGCGACGGCCGTCAGGTGATCTTCGTGCTGGACTACTCGACGTCCATGCGCGGTCCTCGGATGGCCGGGCTGAGAGAGGCTTTCGCGTCCCTCAACGGCTTCGACCGCTTCTACGTCGGCGAGACGGTCACCATCGTCCGCTTCGCGGGCACCGTGCTGGAGGAGCGGTCGATCACCGTGCGCGGGCGGCAGGACCTCGACGCGTTGCTGTCCGTCGTGGCGTCCGACGACCTGCGGGACAACACCGCGATCTGGTCCGCCGTGGAGCACGCGTTGGGAATCGCCCGCGGGGAGACGACGGTCGTGCTGATGACCGACGGCGAGAACAACGCGGGCCCGTCGGTGGACGAGTTCCTGCGTGTGGGCCGTGGCGAGGTGCCGGTGTACCCGATCCGGTTCGGCGAGGCCTCCACGGCGGAGCTGGACCGGGTGGCCCAGGCGAGCGGCGGCCGTCTCGTGGAGGCCGGCTCGAAGTCGTTGCTGGAGGCGGTGAGGGAGATCCGTGGCTGTCGATAGAGCGCTGTGGTGGTCCGTCTCGTGGGGCTGGATCCTGGTGTGGGTGGCGACGCTGGTCGCGTTCGTCGTGGTCGTGGTGCTGGCGGTGAGGTGGGTGCGCCGCCGGGACTCCGAACCCGAGGTGCCGGGCCTGCTGTTCTACGTGCACGGCCAGCGGATGATCAACCTGTGCAAGGTCGGCCGGTACGACGACGCGGTCACCCGGCAGTTCGTCAAGCAGATCACCGTCACCAAGAACGGCAAGTTGCAGGTCGGCCCCAGCGAGTTCGGCATCGGCGTGGACGGCTCCGTCGTGGAGCAGAACACCGACACCTACGAGAAACCGGCCACGGAGATCGACGTCATCGGGGTGGTGCTGGCCGGGCTGCGGGCGGGACACGGCGTGGTGGACGTCGACCTGACCACGCTCAGCATCACGGCGGACGACGCGTGGCGGAGGGGAAGAGCCAAGCGGCTCAACGACATCCGCGACTACGTGTCGCTGCGCGGCCGGTTCGAGCTCGGTGACGGAGGCGACGACCAGGCGGTGCTGCTCGCACCCGTCGGCGAGCACCGCGTGCGGGTGGAGTGCGACCGCGCGAGCCTGCGCGACTCGTTGCCGCCGGGCCAGTTCAACGCCCGGTGCCTGGGCAAGGTGCAGTCGTGGAACGCGGCGACGGGCGAGATCGTCGTGCTGCCGGTCGTCGTTTTCCAGTAGACGGGCGGGGGATGATCAGCACATGATCTCGCTGGACCAGGTGCTGGTCGTCGACGTCGAGTCGACGTGCTGGGAGGGCACGCCGCCTCCCGGTGAGGTGTCGGAGATCATCGAGATCGGGATCTGCCCGCTCGACGTGGCCTCCGGGACCCGCGGTGAGCGGCGTTCGGTCCTGGTGCGGCCGGCGCGGTCGTCCGTCAGTCCTTTCTGCACCCGGCTGACCACGCTGACGGCGGAGCAGGTCGCTGCCGGCGTGACGTTCGCCGAGGCCTGCGCGCTGCTGCGCAAGGAGTTCCGCTCGGACCGCCGCGTGTGGGCGTCGTACGGCGACTACGACCGCAAGATGTTCGAACGGCAGTGCGCCGACTTCGGGGTGAAGTACCCGTTCGGGCCGCGGCACGTCAACGTCAAGACCCTGTTCGCGCTGGTCAACGCACTGCCGCGCGAGGTCGGCATGGCCGAGGCCGTGCGCATCGCCGGGCACGAGCTCGACGGTACGCACCACCGCGGCCACGACGACGCGCACAACATCGCGGGCCTGCTGGCGGTGCTGCTCAGAAGGTGATCACGTCGGCCTTGGCCGGGTCCGCCCTGCCCGCGAGCACGGCCTGCCAGACGCCGACCAGCTCGTCCGGTCCGTTGTGCCGCACGATCCCGACCCACGCACCCGCTTGGGCGGTGAACGTCCGCCACGCCGCGCCGAAGCGCTGGGCAAAGCCATCGGAGCCCCAGTCGGCGGTGCGCTTGCGGAGCCAATCGGGTGCGAAGAAGAACTCCGACCGCGGGTCCGAGGACGCGGCCTGGTGGGTGAGGCCGATCGAGATGTCCTTCACGAGCTGGTCACCCAGTCGTTCGTGCAGCTCGGAGCGCACGCCGGGCGAACCGCTGAAGTCCAGGTACACGCTCGGTTCGACGTCCACGGCGGCGTCGTAGGGGAGCACGGTGTCGTAGAGGTCCAGGCTCTTCGTGAATTCCACGTTGCGGGGCGAGGTGAGGCCCACCAGCCGGACGTCCTGGCCCTTGAGGCACTGCGCCGTGCCGAACGCCGTCTTGCTGGACGCCGAGGAGATCACGACCGTGCGGGCGCCGTGGAAGCCGTTGTCGGCCAGCTGGTCCGCCAGCAGGAACGACGTGAGGAACAGCGGCCGGTAGAGCACCTGGAGGTCTTCGAGCTCCGGGTCGTACGCGGGGTCGTTGCTCGTGACGAGGTAGCTGTTGTACACGGCCGGCAGGTCGGTGCGGTGCTCGCTCGCGTCGGCGAAACCGGCCGAGGTCAGCCTGGCGCGCACGACGAGGTGGCTCGCCATGGGCAGGTAGCCGTAGACGCGGGTGCCGGCGGGCAGGGCGTCCATTGTGGAGTCGACGACGTCGGCGAAGCCCCACAGCGGGATCACGCCCTGGCCTGGACCGCCCGCCGGGAAGAAGTTCCAGTAGCCGATCCGGTCGCCGATCACGCCGTAGGTGACGTTGTTGGCGGTGAGGCCGACGCGGCTGACGCGCAGCAGCACCTCGCAGTCCGCCAGCTCGGTGGACGGCGGCAGTTCGTCGTGCAGGACTTCGGTTTCGGTGAGGTCGTCGCGGTCGACGACGACGGTCCAGCGGCTGATCATTGCCTGGTTTCTCCTTGGCCGGGAGGTACGCTCCGGTCGTGACCGTTCCTGAAAGACTGATCGACGCCGCCACCCGCCTGTTCGCGGAAAAGGGCTACGAGCGGGTCGCCGTGCAGGAGATCGTGGAGAGCGCCGGTGTCACCAAAGGCGCTATGTACCACTACTTCAGGTCGAAGGACGACCTGCTGCACGAGATCTACGGGCGGTTGCTGCGCTTGCAGACCGAACACCTGGAGAAGATCGCCTCGGCTGACGGGCCGGTGGTCAAGCGGCTGCGCGAGGCCGCGATCGACGTGATCGTCACGAGCATCGACGACTTCGACGCCGCCAAGGTCTTCTTCCGCTCGATGAACCACCTCTCGGAGGAGAAGCAGAAGGTGGTGCGGGCCGAACGGCGG
>JASLAV010001265.1 GCA_030146905.1 Lentzea sp.
GAGCCTGTCCGAGCGCAGCACGAGCGTCCCGCTGGCCATCACGCTCACCGGCGGGCATCGCAACGAGGTCACCCAGCTGATCCCACTGATCGACGCCGTCCCGCCGATCCGCGTCGTGGTCGGCAAGCCACGTCGCCACCACGCCGGGAGCTGAAGCAGTTCCTGAGAGCGCAGGACTGGACAAACGGCAACAACGACGTCAGCTTCTTCTACGTGCTGGAACCTCTGCGGCGCTTGTCCTTGCTGCGACGTCGTCGCCACCCGGCCGCGGCGTGGACGTCGTGCGGCGCACCGAACTTCGGGTCCACCTCGATCCTCGGATCACTCAAGAAACAAGTCCTGATCCACTGCAGCCCGGCAAGCTCGCCCCACCGCAGCCCGGTGGAGGCGGCCATGACCGTCAGCAGCCGTCGTCCGGATTGATCCGTTCCGCGAGCGCATCGACTTCTTTCGCGCTGGCATGCGGCCGCTCGGTGCCTCGTCGAAGGCGATCCGCAGCTTCCGGCACGGATTCAGGGTGAGCAGACCTTCCTCGACTGCCTGTTCTGCAACCCGCGCATCACCGCGCCGACCGACGTCATCCCCGTGCCAGTTCGCGGAGGCGGGGCTCTCCGACCATCGTGAGCATGTCGCCGTTGCGGGGAGCCCAGCCCAGTTCTTCACGGGTGCGTGGCGCGCGGATGCGGCTGGAGGCGCCCATGATGAGCGCACCGAACTCACCCCACACGGCGGCCGCTTCCGCCGGCGACAGGCTGCGGGTGGGGCGGTCCAGGTCGCGGCCGACGGCCTCCGCGAGCCAGCGGTTGGGTGTCTCGCCGGCGACCGCGTGGTAGAGCCCGCCGCCGGCGCCCCGGGCCAGGACGAGTTCGAAAAGGCGGGTCACGTCGTCGACGTGCACGTGGCTGTAGGTGTTCAGCCCTTCGCCGACGTAGCAGGCGGCGCCGGTGCTGGCGACCGACCGGTAGATCATCGACACGTGCCCGTGGTCCCCCGGTCCCCAGATGAGGCCGGGCCGGACGACCATGCCGCGGATGTCCCGTTCCGCCGCAGCACGGACCAGCTTCTCGACGGCCAGGCGTTCCGTGGCGAGTGGTTCGACGGTGAAGGGGTCGTCTTCGGTGAAGGTGTCCTCACTCCAGGCGCCGGCGGTGCGCTGCATGAGGACACCACTGCCGGAGGTGAACACGAAGGTCTTCCCGCTGCCGGTCAGTGTGTCCAGCAGTGCGGAGACCACGGTCGTTTCCGTCTCGGGCGCCAACTGGGCGGCGACCACGACGGCGTCCACCGACGTCGCCGCCGTGAGGACCTTCGCGAGGCCTGCGTCCAGGTCGGCTCGCAGTGGCGAGATGTCCTGGACGGCGAGCCGTGCGGCAGCCCGGTCTGAGCGTGCCAAGCCCACGACGTCGTGGCCTGCTCCGCGGAGGTGGCGGGCCACGGCGCCACCGACGAAGCCGGTGGCGCCGAGCACGAGGATCCTCACGAGCGACCCGCCGCGGCGGTTTTCGTTGTGGCGGCGAGGAACTCGCGCACGTTCCGGACGAACCACTCCGGTGCTTCCTCGGCGACGAAGTGGCCGGTGGGGGCGACGAGGCCGGTGAGCCGCTCGACGTGCGGCTCCAACGCCTCGGTCGTGCGCGTTCCCACCGAGTCCCGGCCGCCGATGGACAGCACCGGGACGGTCATCTGCCCGGTGGCGAGGGCCGCGCGGTTCTCCCGGCCGTCCGCCAGGAGGGTCCGGTAGTGGCCGAAGCCGCCGCGAAGGCGGTCACGACCTTCGTAGGCTTTCGCGTAGAACGCGAGTTGCTCGTCGGTGAAGACCTGTTCCGCGCTCAGGGCCCTGAACGTCGTCGTGAAGAATTCGAGCTCGTGGCCGTCGAACAGCATCTCGGGGAAGTGCGGTGCCATGAAGAACCCGAAGTGCCAGCTGCCGCCGGTGACGACGTTCATGGACTCCTCCAGGTCGACACCGGGCAGGAAAGCGTCGACGAGGACGGCGGCGGCGACGTCGTCGGGGTGGTGCAGGGCCCAGGCGAAGGCGACCATGCTGCCGATGTCGTGGCCGACCACGATCACCGGGCCGGTCAGGTCCAGCGCGTCGATCATGCCGCGCAGGTCGTCGGCCTGGTTGCGTTTGTCGTAGCCGTCGGCGGGGCGGTCGCTGGCTCCGGTTCCGCGCAGGTCGGGAACGAGCAGCGTGTAGTGCTCGGCGAGGGCCGGCATGACTTCGGCCCAGGCGCGGCCGGTCTGCGGCCAGCCGTGCAGCAGAACCATGAGGGGTCCGCGGCCGCCCAGGGCGGCGAAGAGCCGGACGCCGTTGGTGTCGGCCGTCCGGATCTCGAAGCCGTCGGGAAGCCAGCCGGGCTCGGGAGTGGTTGCTGGCTCAGGCATGGCAGGTGCTCCTGTTCAGGACGGGTCAGGCCGGCAGGGCACTGGGTTCGCCGCCGTTGGCGACGATGACGGTGCCGTTGATGTAGCCGCTGTCTGCGTTGACGAGGAACCGGACGATGTGGGCGATCTCGTCCGGCTCGCCGATCCGTTCCCGGAGGTTGGCGCGGCCGAGCAGCTCGACGTTGTCGCCGAGCATGGCCGTCGTGCCTGCGGTGCGAACCGGGCCGGGGGACACGCCGATGACCCGGACGCCGCGGGCGCCGAACTCCGTCGCCCAGGAACGGGTCAGCAGTTCGATGGCGGCTTTCGAGGCGCCGTAGGCGGTACCGATGGGTGCCGGTGAGGTGGCCGCGGTCGAGGTGATGTTGACGATGACGCCGTGTCCGCGGCCGGCCATGGCCGGGGCGAGCGCGCCGACGAGCAGGAACGGCGCGCGGGTGTTGACGGCGAACTGCCGGTCGAAGTTCTCCGGGGTGGTGTCCGCGGTGCCGGTGAAGGCGTAGATCCCGGCGTTGTTCACCAGGATGTCCACCTCACCTGCCGCCGTGGCGAGCGCCAGAACCTCGGCGGGATCGGTCAGGTCGGCGGTCAGGAATCGGGCTGAGCCGCCTTCGGCCCTGATCTCCTTCACGAGCTGGGCGCCGCGTTCAGGGTCGCGGCCGTGGGCGAGCACGTCGATGCCATCCGCGGCCAGCTGGCGGGTGACGGCCATCCCGATACCCGCGGTAGCGCCGGTGACCAGGGCAGTTCGATGGTGCGGCTGGGACGGAGTCATGGTCGCCTTCACTTTCTGGGTTGCTTTGTCCAGAAAGCTAGTCGCCGAAAATGGATCGCGCAACCCAGTCTGGCGTAGGATGTCGATCGTGAGCGAGCCGACGAAGACACGGCGCCTGACGCCGAAAGGGCAGGCCACCAGAAACCGGATCATCGACGCGGCGACCGGCCTCATCGCCCGGCACGGCGTGGCCGGCACCGGGATCGAGGACGTCCGGGCGGCGGCCGGTGTGAGCGGATCCCAGCTGTACCACTACTTCGACAGCAAACAAGCACTGATCCGGGCCGTCATCACCCGCCAAGCCGACTCGGTGCTCGAACCCGGCAGCCCACGCATCGACGCGCTCGACAGCTTCGAAGCACTGCGCGCCTGGGCCGACGCCGCGATCGAACGGCAACGGGAGAACGACTACCGGGGCGAGTGCAACCTCGGCTCACTGGCAGGCGAGCTCAGCGCCACCGACGAACAGTCCCGCGAAGACCTCGCCAACGGGTTCATGCGCTGGCGCGACCTTCTCCTCAACGGGCTCCGCGCGATGCGCGACCGGCAGGAACTGCGCGCCGACGCCGACCTCGACGAACTCGCCTTCGCCCTCCTCGCCGCACTGCAGGGCGGCGTGCTCCTGTCCCGGACCATCCGCCACGTCCAACCGCTCGAAGCCGCCATGAACGCCGCACTGGCCTACATCCACTCCTATTCGACGGATCACGGCTGACGAAGACCGACGTGTCGGGCGCCCGGAGAGCCTTCAGCCGATGAAGGACCACGCGCACTCGAACGCGCGAGTTCCCGCTGACGCACTGCGCTCCGGCGATCTCACGAGCGCGCAGGTCCGGTCGACCGGCAGCCACAAGTCCCTGGCTTCGACCTGCCTTCGCACGGCGTGAGGTGTCGACCGCATCGCGATCGACGTGAGGAGCCACGACGTCTCGTTCGAGAACGAGGTGCACTGCCTCGCACGGAAGCACAGTCAATCTCCGGGTGAGCTGCGACGAAGCCTGGCCGCGCTAACGGACGGGGAAATCCATCACTGGCACACGAAATCG
>JASLAV010000855.1 GCA_030146905.1 Lentzea sp.
GAGCAACGCCGCGAACTGGCCAGGCTCGAACGCCTGCACCGCCGGATGCAGGGCACCGACGGCTACGGCAGGGCGTTCGACGCGGGCGACACGACGGCCAGGGCCTGGGTGCACCTGACCCTCTACGAGGCGGTGCTGACCATGCAGCGCCTCGGCGGCGAGCCGCTGTCCGCGGAGGAGACCGCCCGCTTCTACGCCGAGTGGCGACGGCTGGGCCAGGACTTCGGCCTGTCCGCCGACGACCTCCCCGCCACGCCGGAGGAGTTCCGCGGCTACTTCGACCACGTCGTCGCCGACGTGCTGGAGGACAACGCGACGGTCCGCGACCTGTTGTCCGGCAGCGTCTACCGCGTGCCACCACCGTCCGGCCTGCCGATCCCGAACCTGGTCTGGGCACCCGTGCGCTACGCCGTGGTGACCGCCGCGGTCCAGGCCACGGCCGTCACGCTGCCCGCCGTCTTCCGCGAACGCCTGCGCCTCACCACGCTCCCCGGCCTCGGCCTGCTGGTCGACGGCCTGCACCGGTCCGTGCGCCTGGCCACCGGCCTCCTGCCCACCTCGTGGCGCTACATGCCGCTGGCGGCGGCGTCGATCAGGGCGGCCGAGTCCCCGCGCCCCCGTGCGGCCCCCGAGTCGTTCTTCGAGACAGTGCTGGACCAGAACGGCGACGGAAAGCTGCGCTGGAGCGACCTCCTGGCGATGGCGCGCGAGATCAGCACCCACTTCGACCTGGACGAGAAGGACGAGGACCACGTGCACGAGGCGTTCCGGTCGTGGTGGGAGCAGCTGTGCTCCGCGACCGGCGCACCACCGGACAGCACCGTGACCGCCGCCGCGTACCACCGCGCACTGGCCGACGGCCGCTATCCGGGCCCGCCGGACCGCGACAACGGCTACGGCGCGGTCGCAGCCGCAGTGCGCGGGCTGGTCGACCGCGACGGCAACGGCGAGGTGCGCCGGGACGAGTACTCCCGCCTGCTCGACCACAGCCCGCGCCGCCACGAGCTGATCGCCGCGATGCGGGAGCTCGACCACGACGGCGACGGGACGATCCGCAGCGATGAGCTGGAGCAGGCGCTGCGGGAGTTCCTGGTGGGGGAGAGGGACCTGGAGGCCGCCCGCCAGCTGCTCGGCCGGATCTGACCGGCCGTCACTCCCGCGGCAACGACGGCCGCGCCTGCACCAGCCCGTTGATGTGCGCGTACGCCACGGCGTGCACCCGGTCCCGCAACCCCAGCTTCGCGAGCACCCGCGACACGTGCGTCTTCACCGTCTCGTCCCCGACGTGCAGCCGGGCCGCGATCTCGGCGTTGCTGTGCGCCGCCGCCACCAGTTGCAGCACCTCGCGTTCCCGCGCGGTCAGCAGGGCCAGCTCCGGCGGGGTGGGCGGCGGCGCCAGGCTGGTGGCGAACCGCGCGATCAGGCGCTGGGTGACGGACGGGTCGATCAGCGCGTCCCCGCGCGCCGCGACCCGCACGGCCGAGATCAGCTCCTCCGGCGGCAGCGACTTCAGCAGGAACCCGCTCGCGCCCGCCTTCAGCGCGCGGTACACGTACTCGTCGGAGTCGTAGGTGGTCAGCAGCAACACCTTGGTGCGGTTCGCGGGGTCCGAGAGGATCATCTCGGTGGCGCCCAGCCCGTCCAGCTTCGGCATCCGGATGTCGAGCACGGCGACGTCGGGACGCAGGCGCGCCACCTCGGACACGGCCGCGCGGCCGTCGGCCACCTCCGCCACGCACTCCAGGTCCGCCTGCGTGTCGAAGATCGCGCGCATGCCCGAGCGCAGCATCGCGTGGTCGTCCGCCAGCAGCACCGTCAGTGTCATGACGCCTCCAGGGGGAACGTGACGACGGTGCGCCAGGTCCTGCCGTCCGGTTCCAGCCCGGAGTGGGTGGTGCCGGCGAACATGGCCGCGCGGTTGCGGATGCCCACCAGGCCCCTGCGCACGGAGCCGGAGCCGTCGCGGGCGCCCGCGGTGTTCTCCGCGGCGACGACCAACGCCGCCGGAGCGTACTCCAAGATCACTGTCACGCCGGACGCGTCGCCGTGGCGCAGGGCGTTGGTCAGCATCTCCTGGATGATGCGGTAGACGGTGATGTCCAACGACTCCGGCACGTCGCGGCGTCGGCCGCGGACCTCCAGGCGTGCGGGGACTCCCGCGGAACGGACGCCGTCGAGCAGCTCGTCGAGGTTGTCGAGGCCGGGTTGTCTCGCGCCCTCCGACTTGTCGCCGTGCAGCAGGTCGAGCAGGTGCCGCAGGTCGACCATGGCGGCGCGGCTGGCGGTCTCCACGGAGTGCAGGGACGTCGCGAGACGGGTGTTGCCCTCCGGCAGGCCCAGTCTGGCGGCGCCGGCGTGCAGGCCTATCGCGCTCACGTGGTGCACGATCACGTCGTGCAGGTCGCGGGCGATCGCGCTGCGTTCCTCGGTGACGGCCTTGGCGACGGCCGCCGTGGCGTCGCGTTCCTCCATCTCCGAACGCTTCTCCAGCTCGGCGAGGTAGGCGCGGCGGGCGGTGGTGTAGCGGCCGACCAGCCACGGCAGCACGGCGGCCTTCGCCGCCACCAGCAACGCCGTCACCGGGCCGTGGTCCACGATCAGCGAGCACGTCATGAGGCCGGCGCAGAGCACGCCCAGCGACAGGTACGCCGGTGTGCCGCGCAGCCAGGCCCCCGCGCGGTAGCCGGCGATCAGCATGCCCGCGTCGTTGGAGTCGATGCCCCTGCCCAGGGTGAGCAGGATGAGAACGGGAAGAGCGGCCTGCGCCGCGGCGACCCAGCCGGAGAGCCGTGCGGGACCGGCCAGCATCGCGTCCACGGCCAGCGTCAACGCCAGCACCACCGCGATCTGCCACACCGGGCCGCCGTCGAGCAGCACGAAGCCGCCGTCCGCGACCATGCACACGGCGGCCACCAGAGTCGACTGGTGCTTGAGGGGCATTCTGATCGAGTCCATCGCGGGCCAATCCTGCCGGATCGCGTCCCTGAGGTCCTCCCGCTTCGCAGGGGCCGGAAATCCCCCGCGCGGGGGACCCGCTTTCCGTCCCGGCAGTGACGCGTCCGCCGGGCGGTGATCGATACGTTGTGCCGCGATGAAGCGAAGTGTTGCGATCTTGTTGCTGCTGCTGGGCGCGATCCTCGGGGTCGTCGGCCCCGCGGCGGCCGACGGCACCCAGTCCGGCGCGGACGTCCACGTCGCGCAGAGCCTCGGCGACCGCGATCTCACGGTGATCATCCGGCGCGTCGCGGAGGTGCCGGGGCCCGTGCACGTCGACGTGGTGACGCACGCCGGTTCGCCGCCGGGGGAGATCACGCTGACCCTGCGCGCGGCCGGTGCGCCGACGAGCACGGCGAAGGTCGTTCTCGGTGCCACGCCCGGGTTCTACGCCGGTGTCGTGCACGTGGACCGGCCAGGCCCGTGGGAGCTCGCGGTCGACGAGGCGAGCATCCCGTTCGTCGTCCCCGCGCTCGTCCCGTCGCCGTGGGAGAACGCCACCTACGGCGGGTTCATCGCGGCCGGCGTGCTGTTGCTGCTCGCGTTGCTGTCCGCCGTGCTCGGCAGGCCCGGTCTCGCGCTCGTGCCCACGGCGGGCATGATCGCCGCGATCGCCGTGGGGGTGACGGCGGCGTTGCTGTCACCCGGCATTCCTCCGGTCGCGGCTCCCGGAACGGAGCTGGACCCGACCTACGACAACGTCATGAACCCCTACGGGAGAACGCCCGTCACGGACTTCTCCCGGCCACCGGTGAACATGGTGCCGCGCATGGACGGCACCGATCTCGTGCTGGCGCTGACCGACGGGTCGTCCGGCCGGCCGGTGGACGACCTGCTGGTGCACGACAACGCGTTCATCCACCTCGTGGTCGTGTCGCCGGGCGGCGACCTCCGCCACCTGCACCCGATCCGCACCGCTCCCGGCGAGTACCGGGCCCGGCTGAAGAACCCCGAACAGGGCAGGCACGCCGTCGCCGCGGAGATCGCGCGGCGCGGCGGTGGAGTGCAGCTGCTGCGCTCCGGCGTCGACGTCACCGGGACGGGCGCCACCACCGCGGAGCGCGGAAAGGCCGACGTGGCAACGGAGATCCGCGAAGCGGGCAGGCCGAGCACGATCACGGCGAAGTTCGGCGAACGCGACCTCCAGCCGTGGCTGGGAATGCTCGGGCACATGATCGTCGTCGGCCCGATCACCGGAGGTCCTGTCGACGCCCCGATCTGGGCGCACGTGCACTCGATGATCCCGCAGGTGCCGGGCATGGCCGGCAAGCCGGACGAGAGCGTCGCCGCGTACGGGCCGGACGTGCCGTTCACGTACTCGTTCCCGTTGCCGGGCAAGTACCTCGTGTGGATCCAGGTCGAACGGGACTACTCGATCGTCACCGTGCCCGCCGAGATCGACGTCCCCGCGCCGAAGGGGGTGCCGGCGAAGTGAGGCGTTACGCGCTGGGCGCACTGGCCGGGGTCATCGCACTCGTGGCGGCACTGCTCGTGCTGTGGCCGCGCGGCAGCGAGGCGCGGCCGCAGGTCGCCGAGAGCGACCAGTTCCGGTTCGTGCTCACGCCCACGAGCACGAAGTCCGGCAGCAACACGCTCGACCTGCGGGTCACCGACCGGTCCGGCAACGCCGCGCTGGGCGACGTCACGGTCGAACCGGCGATGCCGCAGATGGGCCACGCGCTGGCCCCGATCACCGCTGCGCCGTTCGAACCCGGCCACTACCGGGTCGGCGACGTCGGCCTGTTCATGGCGGGGCAATGGGAAATCACCGTGTCACTGAGCACCGAGCGGGTCGTCATCCCGCTGCTGCTCACCTGAAGGGGGAGAAGTACGAGTGGACATCACAGCAGTCGCCGCGCCGTCGGCGAGGGTCGCCGCACCGAGGGGGCTGGTGCCGGCGAGCGTCGTGCTCGGCGGCACCCTGACCTCGCTCATCGGCCTGACCTGGGACATCCAGTGGCATTCCGACGTCGGCCCTGACACGTTCTTCACGCTGCCGCACCTGTTCCTGTACGCGGGCAGCGCGATCTCCGGCCTGGCGAGCCTCGTGGTCGTGCTCATGACCACCGCCGCCGCCAAGCGCGACAGGACGGTCGACCCGATCGTCGGCGGCCGCGCGGTCGGCGTCTTCGGCCGCACGTTCGCCGCGCCCGTCGGCTACCTGGTCTCCGGCGTCGGCGCCGCGCTGTTCCTGGTGTACGGCCTGTGGGACCAGTGGTGGCACGGCCTGTACGGCTTCGACGCCGTGATCGACTCGCCGCCGCACATCGGTCTGCTGCTGTCGATCTCGATCACCATGGTCGGCGCGGTCATGATCTTCGCGGTCGCGCGCGACCAGAAGTGGGGCACCTACGGCATGGCGGGATCGGCGGCGACGCTGCTCGCGTTCAGCATGGTGACCGTGCTCGGCCTGCGCGCGTTGCCCGGCGGACCGGTCAACACGATCAGTGCCGGCAGCGCGTTCTTCTCGGTGATGATCCTGTTCATGGGCGCGTACGTCCTGAACCGGCGCGGCGGCGCGCTCGCCGTCGGTGTCGGCGTCGCTGCGCTGCAGGCCGTGTTCTGGTGGTTCTCGCCGTGGGCCACCGAGGTCTACGCGGACGCCACCGGCCTGCCGCTGCGCGACTACGCCGACGGCATCCCCGGGCTTCCCAACATGATCCCGATGAGCCTCGTCCTCGTCGCGGTCGCCGTGGAACTGCTGCGCACCCTGCCGGCGTGGGTTCCCGGCGCGGTCGGCGGCGTGATCATCACCGCCCTCGCACCCGTGCAGCGCATCCTCGTGCAGGGCGGCAACTTCCCGAACGCCGAGAGGTACGTCGCCACCGTGATCGCGGGCGCCGTGCTGGGCGCGCTCGCCGGGATGCTCGGCCGCCGCTTCGGCCAGATGCTGCGCCACCTCGCACCGGCCAAGGAGAACAGCCATGCGTAAGACCTCGCTGGGCCTCGCGGGCGCCGTCGCGCTGCTGCTCGGCCTCACCGCACCGGCACTCGCCTTCGAACCGGTGAACGTCGTCCACACCGAGAAGGTGCAGGCCGGCCCGTACGACCTGACCGTCGGCTTCAGCACCTGGCCCGTCAAAGCCATGCAGTCGCTGGACTTCACGTTCGCGCCGGAGGACGGCATCGCGGACAAGAAGGGCACGCTGACGCTGATCCACGGCGGCGAGACGATGGACGACGACCCGCTCGCGCGCCACCCCCGCAAGCGGGAGGTGTGGGGTCTCGACATCCAGGCGCTGCCGGAGCCGGGCGCGTGGACGTTGAAGTTCGACATCGACGGCCCCTCCGGACCGGCGACGGGTGAGCTCGAGAACCTCCAGGTGATGGAGCAGCCCGGCCCGCCGATGGGCCTGTCGTGGGCGATCAGCACCATCCCGCTGTTCGGCCTGGTCGCGCTGATCGTGATCGCCTGGCGGCGGACGCGGACCCCGGTCCTGGACTGAGATCCGGACCTGGATGTGGTGGGCTCCCCGGCCGTGAACCGGGGAGCCCACCACCTTTCCGGGTGAAGTTCTGCTCCAAGGGGTTGAGCGAGTGGCTTTGCGGTAGCGCGGTCCGGTAAGCCCTCGGCCGTGCGTTTGCCTCACGCGGTCTGGATTGGCGGGCTCTTGGTGCCCGCGTTGCTCGCCGCCACCGGCGTGTTCGTTCACGGCGCTGGCATCGAACGGTCGCTGGACGCCGACGTGCGT
>JASLAV010000956.1 GCA_030146905.1 Lentzea sp.
CGGCGACCGTGTCCGCGAGCAGCTGTTCGTCCTCGACCACCAGCACACGCATGACACCTATTTTCCGCTCAACGGGCATAAGCGCCGGATAAGGCCTTTCGCTTAACGCCGTCGAATGGCGCCCTCCGTAGACCTGTCCCCATGAAATCCACCATCGCAGTGTTGCTGGGCCTGCTGTTGGCGCTCACCGCTTGCGGCAGCAAGCCGGACCAGCAGGACGGCGCCAAGAAGGACGACGGCGCCGCCATGGTCAAGTTCGCCCAGTGCATGCGGGAGAACGGCATCGACATGCCCGACCCGAAGCAGGCCGACAACGGCGGCGTGATGATCGAGGCCATGCCCGGCAGCCAGGGCGACAGCGCTCCTCTGGACGAGGAGAAGATGAAGTCCGCCCACGAGGCCTGCAAGGAGCACCTGCCCAACGGCGGCGAGTTCAAGCCGCCGTCGCCGGAGGAGCAGGACGAGGCGCGCAAGCAGGCGAAGTGCATGCGCGACAAGGGGCACGACTGGCCGGACCCGAACTTCGAGGGTGGCGCCGGCGAGACCAGGGAACTGCCGAACCTGGACGACGACAAGGTCAAGCAGGACATGAAGGACTGCGGCCTCGGTGACGGCGGCATGATCGCGACGAGGCCCATCGGATGAAACGGCAGGTGAACAGGAAGGTCCTCATCGCCGCGCTCGTCGCGGCGGTGGTGCTCGGCACCGGATCGGTCGTGGTGCTCACGAGAGTCGCGTCCAACCAGGCCAACGCCGCACCGCTGCGGAACGACCCGTCGAAGACGGCGCCGGTCGAGAAGACGAACCTCGCTGACCAGCAGTCGGTGAGCGGCCAGCTCGGCTTCGGCGCGGAACGGTCGCTGTCGAGCCGCAAAGGCGGCACCGTCACCGCGCTGCCGGACCAGGGCGCCGTCATCGACCAGGGCAAACCGGTGTTCTGGTCGGACGCCAAACCGGTGCCGCTGTTCTACGGCACGACGCCGCTCTACCGCGATCTCGAGTCGGGCATGGCGAACGGCCCCGACGTCAAGGTGGTGGAGGAGAACCTCTCCGCACTGGGGTTCAAGGACTTCGGCGCCCCCGACGACAAGTTCACCTACTACACGGCCACCGCCCTGAAGAAGTGGCAGAAGGCCAACGGCCTTGAGCAGACCGGCAAGCTCGGTTCCGGTGACGTGGTCGTCCAGCCGGGGGCGATCCGCGTGTCGTCGTTGACGGGCCAACTCGGCTCACCCGCCGGCGGGGACCTGATGAAGGTCACCGGCACCGAACGCGCGGTGACCGTCGAACTGGACCAGGCCAAGCAGCGCCTCGCCAAGCAGGGCGAGAAGGTCGAGCTGTCGATCACCGGCGGCAAGCCCACCACCGGCACCATCACCGGCATCAGCCGCATCGCCGGCGACCAGAGCCAGGGCCAGAAGTCCAAGACCGTCCTGACCATCTCCGTCGACGACTCCAAGGCCGCGGAAGGCCTCGACTCGGCGAACGTCACGGCGCTGTTCACCGTGTCGAAGAAGCAGAACGTGCTCGCGGTCCCGATCGGCGCGCTGCTCGCGTTGAACGAGGGCGGTTACGGCGTGGTCACCGAGGACGGCAAGACCATCCCGGTCGACGTCGGCATCTTCGCCAAGGGCCGGGTCGAGGTGCAGGGCGAGGGCCTGCGCGAGGGCATGAAGGTGGTGACCACGGAGTGATCACCGTCGACCACGCGAGCCGGACGTATCCCGGTGGTGTGCAGGCGTTGCGCGACGTCTCGCTGACCGTCGGGAGCGGTGAGATGCTCGCGATCGTGGGCCCGTCCGGCTCGGGGAAGTCGACGCTGCTGCACCTGATGGGCACGCTCGACAAGCCGACGACCGGCAAGGTCGAGATCGACGGCCACGACATCTCCACCCTGTCGGACAACGCCCTGTCGGCACTGCGGGCGCGCACGATCGGGTTCGTGTTCCAGCAGTTCTTCCTCACGGAGGGGCTGTCGGCGATCGAGAACGTGGCCTCCGGGCTCGTCTACGCCGGCGTGCCGCGCTCGAAGCGGCGGGCCATGGCGATGTCCGCACTGGACAGGGTCGGACTGATCCACCGCGCGCTGCACAAGCCGCACGAGCTGTCCGGTGGTGAACGCCAGCGGGTCGCGATCGCGCGGGCCGTGGTGAACACCCCCGGCATCCTCCTGGCGGACGAACCGACCGGCAACCTCGACACCCGGAACGGCGCGGGAGTGCTGGAACTGCTGGAGAAGCTCAACTCCGACGGCACGACGATCGTGCTGATCACGCACGACAGGGACATCGCGGCGTGGGCGCCGCGCCGCGTCGAGGTCCGCGACGGGGTGATCGTGTGATCGACCTGCTGCGCCTCGGGTTCTTCGGCATGCGGACCCGTCCCATCCGCGCCGTCCTCTCCGCACTGGGCATCGCCATCGGCATCGCCGCGGTGGTCGCGGTCGTCGGCATCCCCGCGTCCAGCGCGGCGGCGTTGAAGGACAAGATGTCCAGGCTGGGCACCAACCTCCTGACCGCGGCGCCCGGCCAGGACTTCTTCGGCCAGGACGCGAAGCTGCCGGAGACGGCGGTGCCGATGGCCAAGCGGATCGGCGCGGTGTCGGCGGCCAGCGCCACCGGCAAGCTCTCCGCGAGCGTCCGCAAGAACGACCTCGTGCCGTCGAGCGACACGCTCGGCCTGCAGGTGCAGGCGGCGGAGCAGGACCTGCTGAAGGTGCTGAACGCCGAG
>JASLAV010000963.1 GCA_030146905.1 Lentzea sp.
CTACGCCGGTTGCGCACCGAGGCGAAGATGACCGGCACGGCCACCGCCCGTGCCACCGGGATGAGCCAGTCCAAGCTGTCGAAGATCGAGAACGGCATGCTGCTCCCGTCCGTGACGGATGTGGAGCGTCTCGTGGCGGAATTGGCCGCGACGAGGGAGACGCGCATCGAACTGGTCGAACTCGCCAGATCGCTGCACGCCGAGGCGGAGACCCGTCGCGTCGTGCTGCACCGAGGGGCGCACCGCCACCAGCAGACGATCAGCCGTGTGGAGGCCAGGGCGGCGACATCGAGGTTCTTCCAGGTCAACCTGGTGCCCTCGCTGCTGCAGTCCGAGGCCTACCTGCGGATCGTGCTGGGGACGATGCCGCCGTCGGAGCAGGAGGCCGCGGTCGCGGCGCTGCGCGTGCGCAGGTCCCGGATGGACGACCTCGCCAAGCAGTTCGTGTTCGTGCTGTCCGAGAGCGCGCTGCGCTGGCGGATGGGCTCGCCCGAACAGATGGCCGAGCAGATCGAGCACCTGGTCGCGATCCAGCGCAGACCGAACGTCCGGCTCGGCATCGTGCCGTGGACGGCGGACGCCAACGTGGTGGCGCTGCACGGGTTCCACATCTACGACGAGCGCGTCGTCACGGTCAGCGTGCTGACGGGCAACGCCACCATCACCGACCCGCTGGACGTGCGCGAGTACCTCGCGCTGTTCGGCAAGCTCGAGCGGATGGCGGTGCGGGGGGAGGAGCTGCAAGCGCTGCTCAAACGCATCGCCGAGGACCACCGGCGACTCGGCTAGTCCGGGTGGGCGCCTCACCCGCGGGACGTGCGTTTCAGCAGTCCAGCTAGGCTGCGACACGCCATGCTGAACATCTTCGCTCGCGCGTCCGTCTCGCGCGTCACCGATCCGATCGGGGCGTGGCTGCTGGCGCGTGGCCTCACCCCCAACGCCGTCACCGTGGCCGGTACGGCCGGCGCCGTGGTGAGCGCGTTGTGGTTCATCCCGCGCGGGCAGCTGTTCCTCGGCAGCGCGCTGGTGGCGTTCTTCGTGCTGCTCGACCTGATCGACGGCGCGATGGCCCGCGCGCAGGGACCGACGAAGTTCGGCGCCGTCCTCGACGCCACGTGCGACCGCATCGCCGACGGAGCGCTGTTCGCGGCGCTCACCTGGTACGCGTTCGACACCGGCTCGCGCTGGACCGCCGTGGCCGGCTTCATCTGCCTGGTCGCCTCGCAGGTCATCTCGTACGTGAAGGCGCGCGCCGACGCGACGGGCCTGTCGGCGGACGGGGGACTGGCCGAGCGGGCGGAGCGGTCCATCGTGGCCCTCGTCGGCGCCGGCGTGCAGGGACTCGGTGTGCCGCACCTGCTCGACATCGCGCTGTGGATCCTCGCGGCCATGACCGTGGTGACGGTGCTCCAGCGCATCCTCGCGGTGGCCAAGTCGGCGCGGGAGGCCGCGTGAACCTCACGACCCTCGGGTACAGCGCCGGGTGGCGGCTGATCCGCCTGCTGCCGGAGTCGTGGGCGCGCGGGCTGTTCCGCGCGGGCGCCGACTACGCGGCCCGCCGCGGTGGCGCGAGCGTCGAGCAGCTGCGCACGAACCTGCGCCGGGTCGTCCCGCAGGCGGGCGAGGACGAGCTCGACGACCTGGTGCGCGACTCGCTCCGGTCGTACGCGCGCTACTGGCGCGAGGCGTTCCGGCTGCCGTCGATGGACCTGCGCGCCGCCTACGAGGAGCGCAGGTTCCAGGTGTCCGGCCAGGAGAACCTCGACGCGGCGCTGGCGAGCGGCACCGGTGCGGTCGCCGCCCTTCCGCACAGCGGCAACTGGGACATGGCCGGCGTCTGGCTGGTCGGTCACTCCGGCACGTTCACGACGGTGGCCGAACGGCTGAAGCCGGAGTCGCTGTACCGCAAGTTCGTGGAGTTCCGCGAGACCCTGGGCTTCGAGGTGCTCCCCCTGAGCGGTGGCGACCGTCCACCCGCGACGGTGCTGGCCGAGCGCCTGAGGTCCGGCAAGGTCGTGTGCCTGCTGGCCGACCGCGACCTGACGTCGTCCGGCGTGCCCGTGACGTTCTTCGGCGAGCAGACCATGATGCCCGCGGGCCCCGCGCACCTGGCCTCGACGACGGGCGCCGCGCTGCTGCCGGTCGGCTGCTGGTTCACCGAGGACGGCTGGCACTTCCGCATCCACCCGCCGATCAAGGTCAGCACCGTCCAGGCCGCCACCCAGGCCGTCGCGGACGTGTTCGCGGCCGACATCGCCGCCCACCCCGCCGACTGGCACATGATGCAGAAGCTCTGGCTGGCCGACCTGCCGGAAGGCCGCCGCGCCGCACTCGCCAGGAGGCTCGCGCGGTGAAGGTGGGGATCGTCTGCCCGTACTCCTTCGACGTGCCGGGGGGAGTGCAGGCGCACGTCGTCGACCTCGCACGCGCCCTGATCGGTCTGGGGCACGAGGTGAACGTCCTCGCCCCCGCCGACGACGAGCAGGCGCTGCCGGAGTTCGTGACGTCCGCCGGCCGCGCGGTGGCCATCCCGTACAACGGCTCGGTCGCCCGCCTGTCCTTCGGTCCCGTCTCGTACGCGCGCGTCCGCCGCTGGATCGACGAGCACTCGTTCGACGTCCTGCACCTGCACGAGCCCACCGCGCCGTCGCTGTCGTTCCTGGCGCTGGTGGTCGCCGACGGCCCGATCGTCGCCACCTTCCACACCTCGACGCCGCGCTCCAAGATGCTCTCGGCGTTGCAGGGCGTGCTGCAGCCGTTCCTGGAGAAGGTCACCGCCCGCATCGCCGTGTCCGCACTGGCCCGCCGCGTCCAGGTGGAGCACCTCGGCGGTGACGCCGTGGAGATCCCGAACGGCGTCGACGTCGACTTCTTCGCCTCGGCGCCCACTCTGGACGGCTACCCGCGCCCCGGTGGCACGATCGGCTTCGTCGGCCGCTACGACGAGCCGCGCAAGGGCATGCCCGTGCTGTGGGAGGCGTTCGGGCTGATCGCCGACGAGTTCCCGGACCTGCGCCTGCTGGTCGTGGGCCGCGGCGAGACGTCGTTCGACGGGCCGTTCGCCTCGCGGGTCGACCTGCTGGGCCAGGTCGACGACGCCGAGAAGGCCAGGATGCTGCGCTCGGTGGACGTCTACGTCGCGCCGAACACCGGCGGCGAGTCGTTCGGCATCATCCTCACCGAGGCGATGTCCGCCGGCACCGCCGTGGTCGCGTCGGACATCGACGCGTTCCGCCGCGTGCTGGAGGACGGCAAGGCGGGCGCGCTGTTCCCGGTCGGCGACGCTCCCGCGTTGGCCGACGCGTTGCGCTCGGTGCTGCGCGACTCGGCGTTGCGCGCCGAGTACGTGACCGTGGGCTCGCAACGGGTGCAGGCCTTCGACTGGTCCGTGGTCGCCTCGCAGGTGCTGCGCGTGTACGAGACCGCGATCGCCGCAGATCCGCGCCGGGTGAGCGAGGCATGACCACGTTCCTGGTCGTCGTGGCGGTCGCACTGCTGCTGGCCGCCTGGATCCTCGCCGTCGCCAACCGCCTGGACCGCCTCCACGTCCGCACCGACGCGGCCTGGGCAGCTCTCGACGCGGCTCTGGCCCGCCGCGCCGTCGTGGTGCGAGCACTGCTGGACCCGGCGCTGTCCGCCGCGGCCTCCCAGGCGGAGTCCGCGTCGCGCGCCGACCGCGAGTCGGCGGAGAACGAGCTGTCCGGTCTGCTGGGCGCCCTGGACCGGTCTTCCCTCGCCCCCGCGCTGGCGGCGGAGCTGAGCGACGCCGAGGAACGCGTCATGCTCGCCCGCCGCGTCCACAACGACGCCGTGCGCGACACGCTGCTGCTGCGCCGCCGCCGGATCGTGCGGTGGCTGGGGCTGGCCGGCACCGCACCGCAGCCGTCGTACTTCGAGATCGCCGAACCCATCGCCCCGTCCGACGCCGTGATGCTGACACCCCGCCCGTCCGCGCGTGTGGTGCTGATGGATTCCTCGGGCCGTGTCCTGCTGTTCCAGGGCTTCGACCCCGCGCGGCCGCAGGAGCTGTTCTGGTTCACCGTCGGCGGCGGCGTCGAGGACGGCGAGGAGCTGCGGGACACGGCCGTGCGCGAGGCGTTCGAGGAGACCGGGGTGAAGCTCGCGCCGGAGCAGCTGGCCGGGCCGGTGTGGCGGCGGCGCGCGGTGTTCAGCTTCGACGGCCGGACGTTCGACGCGGAGGAGTGGTTCTTCCACGCCACCGTCGACGGGCTGGAGGTCGACACCTCGGGGTTCAACGACGTCGAGGAGACCAGCATCTCCGGTTTCCGGTGGTGGACTCAGGAGGAGCTGGAGTCCACTGAGGACACCGTGTACCCGGTGCAGCTGGCGGAGTTGTTGCCGGAGCTCAAGGCGGAGTGGGACGGCCGGACGCGGAACGTTCGCTGATCCCGGCATGGTCCGGGCGTCGTCGGGTCCGGGACAGCGATCTGGGCGACCTGCCCGGACGTGCCGCTGAACGCGACACGGCGGGCAGGTCGTCGGACACGTGACCGGGCTAGACGGCGGGAATGACCGCCGACCCGTACGCGTCGCGCGTCTTGTCCTTCTCGTCGTGCATCAGGTACAGCGCGAAGTTGTCGACTCCGATCTCCTTGAGCTCCTGCAACCGCTCGACGTGCGCCGACTCCGGCCCGACGAGGCAGAACCTGTCGACGATCGCGTCCGGCACGAAGTCGGTCGACCGGTTGCCCGCCTTGCCGTGGTGGGAGTAGTCGTAGCCCTCGCGGTCCTTGATGTAGTCGGTCAGGGCCTTGGGCACGACGCCCGTGTCCCCGTACCGCGCCACGAGGTCGGCGACGTGGTTGCCGACCATGCCGCCGAACCAGCGCAGCTGGTCGCGCTGGTGCTCCAGGTCCGTCCCGACGTAGGCCGGTGCCGCCACGCACATCGTGATCGCCGACGGGTCGCGTCCGGCGGCCGCCGCTGCCTCGCGGACCGACCCGATGGTCCAGCGGGCGATGTCCGGGTCTGCGGTCTGCAGGATGAAGCCGTCGGCCTGCTCGCCGACCATCTTCAACGCGCGAGGCCCGTACGCGGCCATCCAGATCTCCAGCTTCCCGTTGCGCACCCACGGGATCCGCACGGGTGTGCCGTGGTGCTCGACGGAGCGGCCCTCGGCGAGTTCCTTGATCACGTGCATCGCGTCGCCGAGGGTGGCGAGCGAGGCCGGCTTCTGGCCGATCACGCGGCGGGCCGAGTCGCCACGGCCGATGCCGCAGACCGTGCGGTTGCCGAACATGTCGTTCAGCGTCGCGAACAGCGATGCCGTCACCGACCAGTCGCGGGTCGACGGGTTGGTGACCATGGGGCCCACGACGAGGTCGCGGGTGGCTGCCAGCACCTGCGAGTAGATGACGAACGGCTCCTGCCACAGCACGCAGGAGTCGAACGTCCAGCCGTAGCGGAAGCCGCAGTCCTCGGCGGCGCGGAGGCCCTCCACCACGTCCCGTGCGGGCGGGTCGGTCTGCAGCACGATGCCGAAGTCCACGGCGTCACGCCCTTTCTCAGACGAGGTACTGGTTGAGCTCGCGGGACACGAAACGGCCGTGGCCCGTCGAGCCGTGGTAGGCGCCGTCGGCGATCACCTTGCGGCCGCGGGAGAACACGGTGTCCACGCGGCCGGTGACCTCGAAGCCCTCGTAGGCCGAGTAGTCCACGGCCATGTGGTGGGTCTCCGACGAGATCGTCTGCGTGGCGGTGGGGTCGTAGACCACGACGTCCGCGTCCGCGCCCGGTGCGATGACGCCCTTGCGCGGGTACATGCCGAACATCCGCGCAGGGGTGGTGGCGACGATCTCGACCCAGCGTTCGCGGGTGATCTCGCCCTTCACTACGCCCTGGTGCAGCAGGTCGACGCGGTGCTCGACGCCGGGCATGCCGTTGGGGATCTTGGAGAAGTCGCCGACGCCCAGCTGCTTCTGGTCCTTGAAGCAGAACGGGCAGTGGTCGGTGCTCACGACGGACAGGTCGTTCGTCCGCAGGCCGCGCCACAGCGACGACTGGTGCTCCTTGGGCCGCAACGGAGGCGACGCCACGTACTTCGCGCCCTC
>JASLAV010000965.1 GCA_030146905.1 Lentzea sp.
CGTAGCACCGCGTCGGCGAGAACGGGACGGTCCCCCACCGAGGTGACCACGACGAGCCGGAGGCCGTCCCGCCACACCCGTGTGGTCAGGGTTTCGCCGGGGAACACCACGCCCGCGAACTTCGCACCGAACGACGACACCTGCTCCGGCCCGTCGAGCACCGCGTCGATCACCGCCTTGCACACCACGCCGTACGTGCACAGGCCGTGCAGGATCGGCCGGTCGAACCCCGCTCGCGCGGCGAACTCCGGATCGGCGTGCAACGGGTTGCGGTCACCGCAGAGCCGGTAGAGGTGGGCCTGCTGCGGCAGGGTCGGCGTCTCGACCACCACGTCAGGGTCGCGCTCCGGCACCTCGACCTTGCCGGACGGGCCGCGGTCGCCGCCGAACCCGCCCTCGCCGCGGGCGAAGATGCCGGACCTGGTCGTGAACAGGGCGGTCCCGTCCGACGTCACGGCCGTGGCCTCCTGGACGATGACCGCCGCCTTCCCCTTGTCCCACACGTCCGTGATCCGCGTCCGCAGCACGGCCTCGCCCTCGGCGGGCAGGGGAGCGTGCACGGTGATCTCCTGCGTGCCGTGCAGAACCCGTGCGAGATCGATGTCGACGCCGGGGAACGACACGGCGGGAGGCGCGGTCTCGTGGAACCGCGGCGCGACGACGCCGAACGTCGGCAGCACCCGCAGGCCCTGCTCGTAGACGTAACGGAGCTCCGTGGCACCCAGGGCCAGGTGGTAGAGCAGCACGTCGGAGTGCGTCCAGGAGAACTCGACCTCGGGCAGTTCCGCCCCGATCGCGACGTCCAAGTCGATCGGCATCCAGCACCCCTCACTCGTAGCTGATCCTCACCGCGTCGGTGACCGGGACCGACTGGCACGCGAGCACGATGCCCTCCGCGATGTCGTCGGAGTCGAGCACGTCGTTGTTGAGCATCTTGACCTCGCCGCCGACCAGCCGGCACGCGCACGCGCTGCACGCACCCTCCCGGCAGGAGTACGGCGCGTCCAGCCCCTTCTCCAGCAACAGGTCGAGCAGCTTCGTCCGCGCCGGCCACGGGAACCGGTGCCGCTCGCCGTCCAGCTCCACCTCGACGACCGCGTCCGGCCGGTCGCCGGCCACCGCCACGACCTCCGTGAACGGGTCACTGGACAACGACACGAACTTCTCGACGTGCACGACCGGGACGTCCCGCAACGCCTTGCGGGCGGCCTCCATGAACGGCGCAGGGCCGCACACGAACGCCTCGTCGCAGGAACGGGCGAACGCCCGCAGTCCGGCGAGGTGCGGCAACCCCTGCACCGACTCCAGCCAGTGCACGACGGTCAGCCGGCCGGGGTGCTCGCGCGTCAGCGCGTCGAGTTCGCGCGCGAAGATCACCGAGGACTCGTCCCGGTTGGCGTAGAACAGGAACACCCGCCCGGAACCGCCGAACAGCACGGCCCGGATGATCGACATGACCGGCGTGATCCCGCTGCCCGCGGCGAAGGCCAGCAGTGACCCGTCCAGCGACGAGGGCGTGAACACCCCGGCCGGCGCCAGCACGTCCAGCTCCGTACCCGGCCGCACCTGCGAGCACATCCAGAGCGACCCGTACCCGTCCGGCGTGCGCTTCACGGTGATCTTCAACGGCTCACCCGGCGCGCTGGACAGCGAGTAGCACCGCGCCACCTCGCCCGCCCGCACGGTCAGGAACTGGCCGGGCCGCGGCGAGAAGTCCGCGCCGGACAGCACGAACGACCGGGCGTCCGCCGTCTCCTCGATCACGGCGTCGACCCGCAGCCGGTGCACCTCAGCCATCGGCGACCTCCAGCGTCCCGTCGCGCACGGCCTTCTCGATGCTGTCGCGCAACCGCAGGCACGTCGCCACGAACGCCGACCGCGGCCCGCACAGCTCGGGGCAGTCGCTCGTGTCGGAAAGCCACTGCACGCTCGTGTGCCGCGGGCTGTTCTTCTTCACCAGCACCCGGTTCCCGCAGTCGCACCTCACCGGCGCCATCCCGCCGACGAGGAACTCCTCCCGCTCGTTCACGTCGCCTGCTCCTGAGGTGCCGGTTCCCTCCTGGCGAGGTTCTCGGCGACCTCCTTCTCCCACACCTCGACCGCGCGGCTCGTGTCGACCTCGAACTCGAAGCGCCGCACCATGTCGTCGCTGACGTCCTCGACGTCGACGTAGAACTGCTCGTACCAGCGCCGCAACTGGTAGACCGGTCCGTCCTCCTCGCACAGCAACGGGTTGTCGATGCGCGTCTTGTTCTGCCAGATCTCCACGTCCTGCAGGAACCCGACACCGATGCCGCGCGCGAACTTGGCCGCGATCTTGTCGGCGTGCACGTCGTCGACACCCGGCAGCTTCTTCACGATGGCGCCCCACTGGAGCCTGAACGAGTTCGGCGTGATCGGGTAGTGGCAGTTGATCAGCACGGTCTCGATCTCGAGGCCCTTGTAGTCGTTCCACAGGTAGTCGATCATGTACGACGGCCCGTGGTACGCGGCCTCGGAACGAACCTCGACGTCACCGGTGTAGTTCGAGCCCATCTCGGCGTCCGGCCGCCCGCGCGTCGTCAGGTACTGGGAGGCGACGTGGCCCTCCATCACGTTCTTGAAGTAGGTCGGGAACGCGAAGTGGATGTAGAAGAAGTGGGCCATGTCGACGACGTTGTCGATGATCTCGCGGCAGTTCGCGCCCTC